>JAYZGM010000328.1:0-6192 GCA_036336225.1 Acidobacteriota bacterium
GCCGCGATGTCTCGAGCACTGTGAACCTGCTCGAGGACAAGGTCCGTGTCGTGCGCGACGAGGTCGACCAATGCGGCGACGAGGCCGAGCTGGTCAGGGTCTTCGGCACCCTCGATGAGTCGTCTCAAAGGGGCGAGACGATCGAATTGTGAATCAGCCATTGATGATAGAAGCTGCGTCGTTCGTACACCCACGCTACAACGTGTAGGATACAGTAAGTGTCCACCATGTGCCGCTCCTTGTTCCGTAGCCGCGTGCTGTACATGACGACGGTAACCGTCGGCATCGTCCCACTGTGGCTCGCCTGCACTCCGACGAGCACCCGCAACGACAAAGCCGAGCTGTCCGGTATTGAGACTATTCGTCTTGAGGTCGGGCATCGTACCCGTTGGCGAGAGCTTCGGATCGAAGGCACGACGGACCTCCCGGATGGGGCGGTCGTGACCTATCAGGTCACACACGCCGCCGCCAGTGAGTTCGCGCCGAGCGAGTGGCCGGCGCAGAACCTGATCGAGGATGGAACCGCGGTGGTACATGCTGGCGAGTACTGGGCCCGCATGAACACTACCTACTGGCCAGAAGGCACCGTAGATGTCATCGTCCAGTTCCCCGTGTCGCCACAACCAGAGGCGATCCGTCTCCAGTATGGGGACTTTGGCGAACAGCTGACCGGTGCCAACGTGACGACGTTCGGTGCCTCCAAGGTGGTCACGGTCGAACATACCTTCAACTGGACACGCTGAGGCGTGTACCTAGACTGCCCCGTACCATCGTGTCACTGTTTCGACCTGCCATCGACCGTCTTACCGGCTATGTCCCGGGGCGCCAGCCGACCACCGGCACTCGCGTGGTCAAGCTGAACACCAACGAGAACCCCTATCCGCCAAGTCCGCGCGCTCTCGCCGCCCTGCAAACATTCGAGGCTGATGAACTGCGTCGGTACCCACAACCCCTAGCCGACGAATTCCGTACTGCTGCAGCCGACACCCTTGCGATCGACCCGTCCTGGATCCTCCCCGGGAACGGCAGCGACGACCTACTCACTATGTTGGTTCGCGCGCTGACCGGACCGGGTCGGGCGGTGGTGTATCCCACCCCGACCTACGTCCTCTATCGCACGCTGGCCGGCATTCAAGACGCTCCCGTTCTGGAGGTCCCGTTCAACGACCGCTTCGATCTACCGACCGACGCGCTCGCGAGTGCAGGCGGCGCGTTGACGTTTGTCGCCAACCCGAACAGCCCATCCGGCACCGTGGTCGAAGCCGACACCCTCGCGACGTTAGCCGATGCGCTCGATGGACTACTGGTCATTGATGAGGCCTATGTCGCATTCGCCACCCACGACGCCGTCCAGCTTGTCCAACAGCGTCCCAACGTCGTGGTGCTCCGAACACTGTCCAAGAGTCATGGTCTCGCGGGATTGCGGCTTGGCTTTGCCGTGGCCCACCCGAACGTGATCGCAGGCCTGATCAAGGTGAAGGACAGCTACAACGTGGACGCCGTCGCCAGTCGAGTCGGGGCGGCAGCGATTCGAGATGTCGTGTATACAAAGACCGTGGTCGATCGGATCATCACCAACCGAACCAAGCTCGCCTCGGCACTTGAGCGCCTCGGGTGCCAGGTGTGGCCAAGCCAGGCCAACTTTCTCTTGGTTCGTCCCCCCGACGGCGATGCCGTCCGCGTCTATCGGGAGCTCGAAACGGCCGGGGTGCTCGTGCGATATTTTGACGACCCACCGCTAAGAGAAACGCTCCGAGTCAGTATCGGCACCGCAGACGACCACGTCGCGTTACTCCAGGCGCTGGATACGATTCTCTGACCGCGGTTGGCCGTTCGGCTATCGTCCATCTCCCAGTCGCGACAACCGTTCCGCCGCGTCTCCCAAGGTTCGCAGACTGCGACAGAAGGCAAATCGCAAGTAGGCGTCCCCGTCGGACCCGTTGCGATAGAAGTTGTCACCCGGCACGCTGGCCACACCGATCCGCTCGACCAGATATCGTGCCGCCTCCATCGGCGCCTTCGTCCGCAAGGCTGGGACATCCCGATACCGGGCAAACACGTAATAGGCCCCTTCAGGGACAGTGACACCAAAACCGACGCGCCGCAGGGCCGCGACCAGCACATCTCGCTTTTTGGTGTCGCTGCCCCGCAGTCGGTCATCCGGCCCGAATTCGAGCAGCGCCACGGCCGCCATCTGAAGTGGGGTGGGAGCCTGAATGACCATCGTGTCATGGAACGCGCGGATGGTTGACATCAGCGCGGCGGGCGCGATCACCCATCCCACACGCCAGCCCGTGGCGTTCCCAGTTTTCGAAATCGAGTTCACCACAAGGGTGCGGCTCGACATGCCAGGCAAGCCAGCCAGACTCACATGACGACATGCCCCGAAGACAATGTGTTCGTAGATCTCGTCGGTGATAACGAGGAGATCCTGCCGACAGGCAAGGTCAGCGAGCCAGTACAAATCATCCTCGGTGAAGACCTTCCCGGTAGGGTTGTGGGGGGTGTTGAGCACCAATACCCGGGCCCCAATCGCGGCCTGTTCCCACGCCTGGCGATCGAGTCCCCATTCCCCACCCTCGACCTCTTCGACAAGGTTGACATACACCGGTTCCAACCCAAGGATGCCTACCTGCGCCGGATACATCTCATGAAACGGCTGCGGTATGACGACCCGATCACCCCGTTGGCACACTCCCGCAAGCGACGAGGCCAATGCCTCCGTCGCGCCCAGACAGACCGTCACCTCTGTGTCCGGATCCGGCCTCCAGCCGTAGCGCCGCTGGAGTAGGTGGCGATAGCCTCACGAAGCTCCGTCAACCCGAACGGAAACGAATACTGATTGAGACGATCGTAGCTTCCTTGGAGCCCGGCCAGCACTCGGCGTAACGGTTGGTCTACCAAGTCCTCTGGCGCCGCGTCGGGGTAGAGGGTCCGTAAACTGGCAGAGCGAAGGCGGTCACTCTGCATCTGGTCACCGCCAAGGAGGGCCACGACCGCCGCCCACACGAGATCAAACGAGGGGGGCTCGTCGGTAAATCCTTGAGACAGGTTCACAGCCTGGTGCTCGACCGCGAGCCGGGTCATACGCCTGATGACCGATTCGTTCGTCTGCATGACACGCTTGGACTTGTACCTGTCGCGCCGTCAGCCGCCGACCTCGTGCACTCGAGGCTGTTACGATTTCATCGGTGATGACTCTCGCGCTCGATGTCGCCATCCTGCTCCCGGCCGAGGCTCGCGCCGTCGCTGAACGTCTGAACAGACGGTTTGACAGCACCGGGGGTCGCGGCTTCCGATTCGACGCCTCCCATCATCCGCACATCACACTGAGCCAGCATTTCGTCCCTCGCGAGCGACTTCACGACGTGCGCGCGCGCGTCCACGAAATCGTGCCGTGGTTCAAACCGTTTCAGGTGCAGGTCATCGGGACCCGGAGAGGCCGGTCGGCCCAGGTCCTCGTGGTCACGCCGTCGGTTGATCTGCAGCGACTCCATGAGCGCCTCATGGCAACCTTGGAGCCGTATGAAATCTCGACCGGCGACATGGATGCGTTCCAGGGGGGCGAGGAGACGCCGCGACCGTCCGATCTGGCGTGGGTGGCCTCTTTTCGAGAACACTCGAGCTATCGTCACTACGCCCCTCACATCACGGTTGCTATCGGCTCCGACCCCGTGACGGTTGAACCATTCACCTTTACCGCGAGTGAGGTCGCCCTCTGTCGACTTGGACGCTATTGCACGTGTCGCGACCGTCTCGCAAGCTGGCCGCTATGACACGCGGCGGCCACGCGCGTCCATCCTCGCAACGGTCTTGCCATTCTCGGCCGAGCGAGAGAGCATAGCAGGTCACACACTGCGAAATCGCACCATGGCATCGGCTCATCCGGTGTCGACCCGTGCCGTTGTTACTGAGGAGGTCTCGTGAAACCTGGTTGTCTCGTTCTGCTCGCGTCGCTTGTGGCCATCACGGCGTGTGACACGGCACTGCGGCTTGAAACTCCTGGTCTCGCGCAGGAGGCGACGTTCACGCCGAGGGAGGTCACCGATGCCGACATCCCGACGGATATCCACGACGATTCATGGGCCCGACTTCCGACGATCACTCGAGAGTCGCTCGCCCCCGAGGGCCAACGAGTCTTCGATATCATCGTCAACCCCGACAGCCGCTATGCCACCGGCCTACGTGGTCCAATCGGCATGTGGATGTATAGCCCAGCGATGGCCGAGCACCTCTTCCCGGCCAGCACATATCTACGCTTTGGCGCCGACGGCAGACGTGACCAACGGCTGGCCGAGCTCGCCATTCTGACCGCGGCGAGGTCGCTCCACAGTCAATACGAGTGGTCGGCCCACGAGCCATTAGCTCAGCGCGCCAACCTCGAAGATGACATCATCGACCTACTCCGGTTCGACCGACCGCTCACCGCCAGTGAGCTTCCCGGGCTCGGAGAACGAGAACGGACGATTATCCGCGCCACACGAGAACTAATCCGGGATCCCAAGTTGAGCGCGGATACGTTCCAGGACGCTCAGCGGTTGTTTGGCAACCAAGGAGTTGTCGACCTAATCGGACTCGTCGGCCACTACACCACTGTGAACTATACGCTCAAAGCGTTCGACGTGCAACGGCCTCCCGGCAGCCAGCTTCTGTTGCCACTTCCATGATCAGGTGAGCCGGTCTTCCGACACCGCCGAGTTGTGCCACGTGGGTCATTGAGTCCTCGCGTGCCGCGTGCTTGTCGCCACAGGGGTTGACTTGAGCCGGCGCCGTTCTGACACGATCAGGCTATACTCCGACGCCCGTTTCCAGACACGGTTCGCCATTTCCGTCAGATGCACCGCTTTGAGGCCGTAGTAAAGAAACAACGCCCCGGCCGCTCCCACGACCAGAGCCTGCAGGCCACGGACCGTTGCGGCTCCAACTTCCGGCGCAAGCTGGCCGAGGCCCCGATATACGACGAAGCCCGCGACGGCCAAGAACGGCCCCGTCACGGTACGCACGCTCCAAGATGCCACCCGAGACTGTTTCTCCATCAACGCCGCGATGGTGCGAAGACGATGCAGGGCCCGATCGATCTCGTCCAGATCGGCCCCAACCAGCACGTCACGGAGAGTGACCTGTGCGCGGCACGCACGCGCAACCCTTCGGTCTCCTCGCAACCAGGAGAGATCATTTATCGACACGGCGCACTCGGGAACATGTTCGCGCAGCGCCGCGATGAGTCGCTGTTGCCCATCCTCTGTGTGCTCCTGCCATGTCGAGGCCACGTCGATCTCGACCCGACGTCGCGAGGGGATCAAGACGACTTCGTGAAGCTCCGCCCTCTCCAGATCCTCGACATACGCGGCAACGTGTGGCGCGATGCCCTCATGCAACATCGCCTCATGGTCGAGACACGGAAGCGCCGGCACGTGGGGGAGAGGCTGGATCCGCAGTCGATACAACTTCACTGCCCGCACCCGAACAACGGTCGAAATGGCGGTGAGAAAACGCCCGGTGACGACGCCGGGATCGGTGCCATCCGCTCCCACGGCGCTCCCCCCGTTCGCCAGGGGACGGCCGTCCGTTTGGACCTCGTTTCTCAACCGCACTGCCGGATTCGCGGACGGAACGTCGCGCCTCGGCTCGCAACCCGTGGTGAAGCGCCGCTGCGATCGAGCGGCGCTGGATCTTGTCTGCACGGCGTTGGTCCTCGCTGGTAAATTCCCAAATTACTTCCTCGTCTCGTGTTTCACCACAGACGGCCGAGGTATTCGTCGGTCGGCGATATCCACACGTACTGCCTCTTCGCGTCTGGTCCGCGCAGCGGCAGGCCCTGGCCCACGACGTGCGATTCGAACCTGGCGGGCCCAACACGAGATAGCCGGACGAAACTAGAGGTTGCTCTGGGGAACACTGGAGAAACGATACGCGTCACAATATTACGGTAACAGCGCGACTATCATCCGGAATAGTCGGTGATTCACGCGGTCTGCTCTCTGGCCGTCGGCCGACACGGCTACACCGCTCCCGACTAGTCTCATGAACTGGTTCAGCGGAGACGCGAGTGGCCCCCGAGGCGGCGCCGGAACGACGGAGCCTGACACGCGGGCAGATCGACCAGGCGAAGGAGACGAGCGATGTCGGATCAGCAATGGTATATGGCGAAGGACGGGAATCAGGTCGGCCCAATGTCGGAGGCTGATCTGG
>JAYZGM010000329.1:0-5278 GCA_036336225.1 Acidobacteriota bacterium
TTGATGATAGATGACAGAACGACGAAGCTCAGCATCAGCGGGATACCACCCAATCCAGAGTTCCGGAGGGTCTCGGCTCCCTTGACAGCCATGATCAGCCCGAGATTGGTCCAGTTGAAATACGCCACGAACTGGGCAGCAAAGAACACCAACACGAGGTAGGTACCCAAGGTGCTGATGGTCTTGCCCATTCCGTTCATGACATCGGCGTCGTTCCGGAAGGCACCGGTGACTGCGCCGTAGGCCACTCCCACCACAACTCCACCGAGAAAGATGAACGCCACGATGCCAGACAGGAATGGCGACCGTAGGAGTCCCCCGGTCTCTGGATTCCGCAAGAATCCGTCACTCGGAACCGTTCCCCAGAGAAGGAGCAGTACAAAGACGCCAAGGGCGATCAAGGCGGCCACCAACCCACGTCTCTCCTCGTTTGACAGCTCTCGGAGGATCGTCGACTGGTCTCCGGTCTCGGCGGTGCCCTGGTCGGGCGAGTAGGGTCCCAACCGTGGGACCACCACGCGCTCGGTTACCCAGGTGCCGGCCCCGGCGATGATGAAGGTCGATACGACCATGAAATAATAGTTGGCCGCCGCGTTGACTCGATAGCCCTCGTCGACGATGCGAGCCGCCTCTTCTGACAGCCCGGCAAGGAGGGGGTCAACGGTGCCCAGCAGCAAATTCGCGCTGTAGCCGCCGGAGACCCCTGCGAACGCGGCGGCGAGACCCGCCATCGGATGTCGTCCTGCGCCCAGGAAGATGATTCCGCCCAGGGGAACGAGCAACACGTAGCCAATCTCACTGGCCGTATTCGACAGTACCCCGGCCAACACGAGCACAAACGTGAGGAGTCGTTTTGGGGCCGAGAGCACAAGCAATCGGAGCGCGGCACCGATGAGTCCGCTGCTTTCCATGACACCGATCCCGAGCATGGCCACGAGGACCGTCCCGAGCGGAGCGAAGCTGGTGAAGTTGGTCACCATCTCGGTCAAGATGCGATGGAGCCCGGCCACGGTGGCCAGGCTCACGGGTTGGATCAGCTCGCCCGTTCCGGGGTGTGTCACCTCGAGCCCGGTGCGCGCCGCCAGCGCCGAGAGCATGACGACAAATCCCGAGAGCAACGCAAACAACGTGGCTGGGTGTGGTAACGCATTCCCGCCGCGCTCCACTGTGCTCAAGAAGACCGTCAGTGCGCGATTAACGCGATCCGTGTGTCGAGTCATGACCGTGCTATCCTACCGCCCACCGACCTTCTCGCCCACACTGTCTTTTGACATATGAGTCAACACGAACAGGCCACCGGGTCGCTCGAGAGTCAGCGGCGGGTCGCGGCCGCGGTCGGTGTGGACACCGCGACACGTCACATCCTGCTCTGTGCGGACCAAACAAAACCCAAGTGCTGCGACCAGGCACGTGGGTTGGCTGCGTGGGACTACCTCAAACGACGGCTACGTGAGCTCGGGGTCTCCGAGCGTGGTGGCGTCCTCCGCACGAAGGCCAACTGTCTCCGTGTGTGCGAGGGAGGGCCGATCGCTGTCGTCTATCCCGAGGGTGTCTGGTATCGCGCATGTGACCCACCGGTGCTGGAAGAGATCATTCAAGAGCATCTCATCGGCGGACGGGTCGTCGAACGCGCTCGAATCCTCAGCCAGCCACTCCAACCCTAGCTTCCATGGCCTTCGGGTCCTTGTGTCCGGCAAACCATGTCGACAGGACACGAGACATCTTCTGGGGCCAGATTCATGCAGGTGAATCAAGTTTCGCAGGGCCTGGGGTGATGCGCCCTCGGCGCGCTTGCTGGCCGGTCCCGGCGCCGTTTTCGGAACGACAGGGGGGAGCACAGGCTGCCAGGTCTCTCTCGATGTGCCTTCCCGCAATCGGTCCAGACCGACCATAGACGTGTCAGACGGTCACGCTGGCGACACTGATTGGTACCAGTGATTCCGTTTTTGGACACTTTTCGGAAGTCGCCCCGCCCCCATTTGGGGCCCGTTGAATCTGTTTTTATGCCTTTAAAAACAGTGACTTAGAGAATAAACATCATCTTGATGGTGGAGTTGGACTTGTAATTGCAAGATGGGTGGCAGCGTTCGCGGACAGGCGTCAACCGTAACACCTGAAGCCTGGCGAACGGCAGGTCCTTAACCCACAGGCCCTGACCAGTCGGTAGTCAATCGGCTGCGTCACCGGCACGAACCCGCTTGTGACCCACCTGCGCCCGGTGGAGCCGACTTCGGTCGGCATCGCCGGGTCCTTCCTCGTACACGAGTTGACCTCGGAACGCAGGCTCCGGGCGGGGCGCACGGAACGTTGACAACGGTCGGCTGCGTCGCTACTGTGGCCGTCGTTTGATGGCTACTAGCAGCCCGTGGTGAAACCTCGCGTGGCACTGGGCGCGGCTGGCAAGGCACGACGAAGGAGTAAGTTGAGGATTTTCGACTGAGGAGTAACGCTGCTCAGGCGGGATTCAGCGCCACTCGAATGCAAGCAAGGCTTGTGTCAGTGCGGCTGGGGAAGAACAAACATCAAGAGAAGAGCCATGACCATTCGCGGTGTTTACGCGCCTGTGCCCACCCCCTTTACCGAGGCCGACGAGTTGGACATCCCAAGCTGGCGGAGCAATGTCGCCCGATGGATGACGACGCCGTTGCACGGTCTCGTCGTGCTTGGTACGAACGGGGAGGCCCCGCTCGTCGATGATGACGAGGCGGATCGTTTGGTCGCCGAGGCGCGCGGCCAGATGCCTCGTGAACGGCTACTGATCGCCGGGACCGGTCGACAATCGACGCGGGCCACCATACGCGCGTCGAGACGAGCGGCCGAGGCCGGGGCTGACGCCGTGTTGGTGCGGACGCCGTCCTATTTCAGGGGGCAGATGACGCGCGAGGCATTCGTGCCTCACTACCACGCCGTCGCGGACGGTTCGCCTGTTCCAGTGCTCCTGTATAACTTCACGGCGCTGACCGGGGTCACACTTCCCGTCGACGTGGTGGCGACGCTGGCCGCCCACCCGAACATCATCGGGCTCAAAGAATCCGGCCCTGATCTGAGCTATGTTGGTGACCTGATCGCGGTCGCGCCCGAAGGGTTCAGCGTGCTGGTCGGCTCCGCTTCGACGTTCTTTGCCAGTCTGACCTTGGGTGCGGCCGGTGGTGTGATGGCCGCGGCGTGTGTCGCACCGGATGAGTGTGTCCAGATGTACGAACTGGTCAACGCCGGTCGGTTTGATGAGGCACGTCGCGTACAGAGACGGGTCACGCCGCTCGCAAAACAGGTGACCACGGTGCATGGTATTCCCGGCCTGAAGGCAGCGCTGGCCCAGCTTGGCTACGTCGGCGGTCCGCCCCGTCCTCCGTTGCGCCCGGTGAGCCGCGAGGCGGACGCGACGATTCGCCAGCATGTCGAACAGTTCGCGGCGGCGACCGTCGCGGGCTAGAAGGCCGATCCGTCATGGGGAGCTCAAGAGCCGCGGCGGTCCCGACAACGTCACGCTGGCGCCGCGGGGTGAGGCTCGTGATCTCGGTGTCGCTGACGTGTCTGGTCGGGTGCGCAACCAACCCGGTCACCGGCGAGCGCGAGTTTGTCATGATGAGCGAGGCGCAGGAGATCGAACTCGGGCGTGAGTCGGACGCGCAGGTGCGCGAACAGATGGGGCTCTATGACGACGAGGCGCTCCAGCAATACGTTGAGCAGATCGGTTTTGAGATGGCGGCCCGGTCCCATCGCCCCGATCTCCCCTGGAGTTTTGCGATTGTCGACTCACCGGTGGTGAACGCGTTTGCGATTCCTGGCGGGTTCATTTATCTGACCCGAGGCATCATGCCCTATCTCGACGACGAGGCGGATTTAGCCGGTGTCATCGGACACGAGATTGGACATGTCACCGCTCGACACACGGTGCAGGCGTACACCCGTGCCAGTGGTGCTCAGCTGGGTCTTCTTGTCGGCGGTATTTTTTCGCCGACGGCACGGGCTGTGGGGGGGCTCGCGGAAACCGGTCTGAGTGTGCTGTTCCTGAGATATGGACGGGATGCCGAGCTTCAAGCGGACCGATTGGGGGCCCGTTATGCCGCAGACACCGGGTGGGACCCGACCGGGGTGCGCGACATGCTCTCGACGCTCTCGCGGCTGAGCGAGGGGACCGACCGTGGGGTGCCCAACTGGCTCTCGACGCACCCAGAAGCAGCCGACCGGGTGGTTCGGGTGGAACCGATCCTTGAGCAAATCGCTATCGAACAGGATCTCGGGGCGCTTCGGGTCAATCGGGACCCCTACTTGGAACGACTCGACGGGCTCTTGTTTGGTGACAACCCGGACCAGGGTGTCGTGCGGGGCCGTGATTTCTTGCATCCAGTGCTTCGGTTTGCCCTGCGTTTCCCAGACGGTTGGAATGTCATCAACACGTCGACCCAGGTGGCCGCGCAACATCCCGATGGAGACGTGTTCATGGTGCTACAGCTGGTCGAGAACCCGACCACTGGGGACCTGGAGTCACTTGCCGTCGACAACATGCGTGAGAGCGGCTTCCGTTTGGAGACGGGTGCCACCACGTTGATCAACGCGCTCGACGCCTATGTGGGCACGTTTCTCGGTGAGACCGACCAGTCGGCCAACACGGAGCCACCGGCGGCGCGAGTCGCCTTTATCGACCACGGTGACTCGATCTATCTCGTGGGCGGTTTGGCCCAGGCGCAGGCGTATGACCAAGTGGAGGACGACTTCACCGAGACGATTCGCAGTTTTCGATCGCTGAGCGCCGCCGACGCTGAGGATATCCGACCAAATCGTATCCAGCTCTATGACGTGCGGTCTCGAGAGACCTGGGAGTCAATCGCTGAGCGGGCTGGGCAGGGTATCGTGCCGGCCACCACACTGGCCATCATGAATGGTGTGTCCGCCGACGAACAGCCACGGGCCGGCGATCGTATCAAGATCGTCGTTGAGGGCTAGACCGGTCGGCGTCAGTTGCTCACCTCAAGAAACCGTCTAGCGCCCAGAAATCGGGGCGACCAATAGCTCGAGCTGAGTCGTTCGACTCTGACGCGGCCGTGTTCCGATGGTGCGTGTACGAATGCGTCTCCGCCGAGGGAAAGCGCGACGTGGGACGCGCCGGGGGACACGGTCTGGAAGAACAGGAGGTCTCCCGGTTGAATCGCCGCGGATTTGATCGGACGGCCGGCGCGGTATTGGTCCGCGGCGACCCGGGGGATGTCGATGCCATGTTGCTGGAAAACAAAATAAGTGAAACCGCTGCAGTCGAACCCCGAGGGTGACGCCCCTC
>JAYZGM010000330.1:0-5468 GCA_036336225.1 Acidobacteriota bacterium
GCAGACACTTTCGTTACCCGTCACGCTGTACGCAACCTGCTGGCCGTCTATCTCGATCGTGACCTGTTTCGACAGGAAGTTGGCGTGGTTGGCTCGGTGCCCCAACCATTACTTCTTGAGGTTGTCGCCGAAGCCCCAGAATCGGTTAACGAGGAAGAGCAGCTTGACCATCACGGCTTCCTTCGTGCGAATCTTTTCCCACTGATCGGGCTTCTGAGACTGATACTCCTCGGACGACACGATGGTGTTCAGCACCTCGGCCGTGGGCATACTCTCGGGGGCGAAGTCCGACTCGAACATTTCCGAGTCGAGGTAAGCGTCGAGAGCCTCGGGCAGCCGATGATCGCTCCCGACCATGTAATGGCCGTGACGATCCGAATGGCGATACCAGGACCCTTGCCGTACACAGAGGCGGCTCCAGATTTCAGGAGATCCGTACACCAGGTTCTTTCCCCGTGCGCGGAGCACCTGGCACGGCGTCATGGTGGCCGCTTCGAGCTGGCAGCCAGCCTCGCAAAGGAGTTTCTTCGAGGATTCGAAATCCCCTTCGTCGAACCAGTAGAGATGCCTACTATTGTTGTCGCTGTGATTCATGACGACTCCTAGCTTTTTCATTGGTTTTCCGGGATGAGCTCGGTCGCCTCTGGCAGGGTGTTGTGTTGTTTGGCGCTCGAGGCCGACGGCCACAATCGTGGGATGACCTTGGTTACACTCTGGCGATACGTGAGGTAACGCGGGCCAAACTGGCGAACAAGGTCGCGTTCTTCGAAGAAGAGGCCGACGAACATGTACACCGTCATCGGGGCCGCGAACACGCAGTCCGGGGTCGTGCAGTCGATGCCCTCGAGCTACTCGGTCACGCCAGCATCAGCACGACCGACACCTACCTCAGCGCAGGGAGGATTCACCTCTACGAGTCGATGCGCCGAGTGGACGAAACCGTGGACGCTTTGCACAAAACTTGCCCAAACGACCCTATAGAGCCACCGCCGTTGTGCAATGACGAGCCCGCCCGTCGCCGAAAGTCTCTGGTAAACTGAGCGTTACCCTGACACGCGCGTGTAGCTCAGTTGGATAGAGCGACCGCCTCCTAAGCGGTAGGCCCCAGGTTCGAATCCTGGCACGCGCGCCACATCTGACTCCTCGCCTCGGACGATTCTCCAACAGGCACAGAAACGACTAGACTGGCGTCGCCTCACAGGGGTCCATCGGGAGGCCAGTGCCGCCGAAACGGACGGTTGTGACCGTGGAGATGCCGGGTGCAGCGAGAGAATCATCGCCGCGGCAGCGGGCCCGCGTGAAGTGGTAGATCCGAATCCCATCGCGCCGCAGTTCAAGGAGCGGTGTCCGACCGTGCCAAGCTCAAGATCGGAGTGAGCGCATTCGCGAACGAAGTCTGAGAAATAACTGTCGGCCTCGAACAGAATCAGGTCGTCGAGGTCCGAGGATGAGCATGAGTCTGGTCGATGATATTTTTCTGAGTGCTCAAAGCGGGCGAATGTTCTCGAATGGCTGTGGGGGACGGACCGCAGCGCGAGTGAGGACATCCCGTGTCTCCACTGTATGGGAGCCATCTGCGCCGGGCACGAGGAGCCCGGATTCGACGAAACGCCGACCCTCGTCGGTGGCCAGCGCATGTTCCCAGCCCTGCGGGCTCGTTCCAAATCGGGGATACAGTCGTGTGTCGACCAACGTCTCTGGTACACTTGAGGGTCGTCGTGCCGGACATGGACACGGCAATTGAGGTGAGAAGACACGCATGAAGCGCAGTGAGCGGCATCATCTAAAAGAAAACGCGTTGGCCGTCATGATCGCGGACTTCCAGCGGAGGTTCGAAGACTGGGGGTCGAAGCTCTTGATCGGCATGGCCGTCGGGGTCGGGATCCTTGCGCTGTATGGCGGCTACTCCTGGTGGACCCAACGGGCCGAGTCATCGGCGGGCGCCTTGCTGGCGGATGCCTTGGTGGTGGCCGACGCGCCTGTCGTGCCACCCCCGCCGCCCCCCGTCGCCAACCCGACGGCCCCAGGGTCAGACGACCCGAAGGTTGACGTGGTCGAGACGCCCGAGCCATCTCCCTTTGTCCAACCCGAAGGATCGTATCCAACCATGGAGGCGAAGATGTCGGCCTCGCTTCCGAAGCTCCTTGAGGCAGCCGACACGTATCCCAACACGCATCCAGGGATTACCGCCAGATACCGGGCTGCCGCCGCCCTGTCCGCGCTCGGTCGCTACAACGAGGCGGCGGAGCAATACCAGCAAGTGCTCGATACGGGTAACGCTGGTGTCTATGCGCGGATGGCCACGTTGGGACTGGCGAGCGTTGAGATCTCCCGGGGCGCATACGACGCGGCCATCGCACTCCTTGAGCCCTCCACGGCCACCGCGCCCGTCGCGGAGCTCCCGGTCGACGGCGTGTTAATGGAGTTGGGTCGCGCGTATCAACTGGCGGGTCGCACGGGCGACGCGCAGGCGGCGTTTCAACGTGTGATGGACGAGTTTCCAACCTCGCTCTATTTCACCGACGCGCAACGCAAATTGCAGGCCTTGCAGATCGAAGGCTGAGGGCCGAGCGCATGGCCACGGCACCGAGTCAGACCTTCAACCTGGGCTTGGTGCAGATGGCCTGTGGCGAACAGGTCTCGGAGAACCGTGACCACGCCACGGCGTACGTCCAGACCGCGGCACGTCGGGGCGCGCACATCGTCTGTCTTCAGGAGCTGTTTACAACCCAGTATTTCTGTCAGCGCGAAGACACCGGTGTCTTCGATTTCGCCGAAACGATCCCAGGACCCACGACGACGAGGTTCGGTGAGCTGGCAGCCGATCTTGGCATCGTGCTCGTGGTACCGCTGTTCGAGCGACGGGCCCCCGGCGTGTATCACAACAGCGTCGTCGTTTTCGACGCAGATGGGACCATAGTTGGTCGCTACCGGAAGAACCACATACCGGACGACCCGCTCTACTACGAGAAGTTCTACTTCACGCCGGGCGATCTGGGTTATCCAGTCTTCAACACCCGCTTTGCCCGCATCGGTCCACTGATCTGCTGGGATCAATGGTTCCCGGAGGCGGCGCGTCTCAGCAGTTTGGGTGGGGCCGAACTATTGGTGTTTCCGAGCGCTATCGGGTGGCATCCGGCCGAACGCGAGAGTGAAGGCCCCTCGCAGCTCGATGCCTGGCAAACCATCCAGCGCGGGCATGCGATTGCCAACGGCGTGTTTGTCGCAGCGGTCAACCGAGTCGGGCACGAAGGGCCACCAGAGGCCGGTCTGGACTTCTGGGGCCGGTCATTTGTCTGTGACCCCATGGGACAACTCGTCGGGTTGGCCTCGGCCGACCGGGACGACGTCGTAGTGGTCACCTGTGACCGCGGCGCAATCGAACGGCAACGACGGGAATGGCCGTTTCTCCGCGACCGACGGGTCGACACCTATGACGACCTCACCGCACGTTTGCTCGAGACAACCGCACCGCGCGGACGGCCTAAGGGTTCGTAGTCTCCATGAGTGACCCGCCTCAGGACACCGCTCCATCTCCAAATGACGAATCCGAACGGCTCGGTCTCACGACCGGACGTTGTGTCATGCCAGCGGAGTGGGGCCCCCATCGTGCAACCTGGGTCGCGTGGCCTCACGAGCGGAGTGACTGGCCCGGCAAGCTCGAGACGGTCCACTGGTGCTACGTCGACATCATCCGTCAACTGGCATCCGTCGAGCCGGTGGAGGTCATTTTTGAGTCCGGGGTCTCGCAACAGCGAGCGTGGGGCCGGCTCGAAAAGACGGGGGTCAATCTCGACCGCGTGAGCGCGCACCAATTTCCAACCGACCGGTCGTGGGTGCGCGACTCGGGTGGGACGTTTGTCGCCCAGAGGACGACGCCTGGCGGGGCCCCACGTCTGATGCTGGTGGATTGGCGGTTCAATGCGTGGGCGAAGTACGACAACTGGCGTCACGACGACCGTCTCCCCGGTCGGATTGCCACCGTTCGCGGGGTCGAGCGCGTCGTGCCGGTGAGAACTTCGAGTCGGGAGCCCGTCGTTCTCGAGGGAGGGAGTATCGACGTTAACGGCGCCGGCGTCGCGCTCGCGACCGAACAGTGTCTTCTCGATGAAACGGTGCAGCCACGAAACCCGACGCTCGGACGCGAGGGCCTCGAAGCGGCGCTGGCCACGTATCTTGGAGTCCACACGGTGGTCTGGTTGGGACAGGGGATCGCCGGCGACGACACGCACGGTCACGTGGACGACCTGGCGAGGTTTGTCGACGCGTCGACGGTGGTCGTGGCCAGCGAGTCGGATCCGACCGATGAAAATTATACACCGCTTCGGGACAATCTGCGACGTCTTCGGCACACACGCGTCGACGGTCGACAGCTCACGGTGGTACCCATCCCGATGCCCCGACCACTCCGGTTCGGCTCGTCACGACTCCCCGCCAGCTATTTGAACTTCTATATCGCCAACACACTCGTGCTCGTGCCAACATTCAACGATCCGTCGGACCGGCATGCCCTTTCGTTGTTGGCCGACCTGTTCGACGACCGACACGTAGTGGGGGTCCATGCCCTTGATCTGGTGCTCGGGCTAGGGACACTCCATTGTCTGACCCTGCAAGAGCCCCGCGTGTAAGTGTAGGCCACGCGGCATGCGTGTCTTGTCGACATCGGCGGCGGTCCGCGACGTCAGCGGTCCATGAAAAAGGCGGCTCGTGGCGTAGACGGTATCGATGGGATGGGCACGAACAGGGAAGAGGCCTCAGACGTGTCGTCGGCGTTCGTGGGTTCGAGCCTCTCGGTGAGACGCGCCACGGCATACCGGACGGCATCGAGGGCGCCGCACAGGGTCGCATCGTAGAGATAGTCCCCGATGAACAGCAGCTGTGGCCACCGAGGATCCGGGCGATGCCGCCGCTCCAACGGACGCAACGGGACGCCCCCAGGGAGCGCGGACACGCCAGCCACGCCGGTCCAGCGGTCTACCCGTTTGGCCAGGAGATCGGCTTCCGACAATGGAATCTGACTCGGCATCGCCCGATGCACCAGTCCGACGATCTCGTCGTCGGAGAGCGGAAGGAGATCACGCGCAGGGGCTCCGCCCAGAAGCCAGCTCTGGATGCCGACGCCGGTCGTTCCGTCGTCAGGCGACTGGTCGTAGACGGTCACCCCCCCGAACGCATCACTCACGAAGTAATCCTCTGGAAACAGGTCACGCCACACTCGGTGGCGACAGACCAAGGTGACCCGGAGATACGTCGTGCCGTAGTCATGGTGACGCACGTGATCCGTGACCGCCTCGTCGAGCGTGGCATCGCGCCACGTGATGTCTCGGATCCCGACCGGTGGCAGTGTTACTACCAACGCGTCGACATCACACCGCTCGCGCTCCCCGGGCTCACGCCCGACCGTCACCTGTAGTCCTCGTTCGTGCTGCCCGACGACGGTGTGAACCCTCATCCCGCGATGCACGGCG
>JAYZGM010000331.1:0-5356 GCA_036336225.1 Acidobacteriota bacterium
CCTGTTACCGCTCGCTCGGAGAGCCACCGTCTGGCTGTGCCTGTATAGGGTGACGCGCCGCGGGCGTGATTCGAGAAAGAACCATGACGATGTTGTTCTTTGAGTTATTCAGTGGTCTACCTCGGCAGGGACCGGGCGACGCCACGAGCACGCTGAGAGCACTTGCGGCTGTGCCGGCCATTACTCCCGCCACACGAATTCTCGATCTAGGCTGCGGCACCGGACTCCAGACCCGGGTCCTAACTGAGCACTCGTCGGGGAGCGTCGTCGCGATCGACAATCATCAGCCGTTCATCGACGAGCTGAACCGCGAGGCCCGGAAGCTGGGCCCCGCAGACCGGCTTGACGGTCGGGTCGGAGACCTCACGGAGCTCGATTTTCCCGACCACTCGTTCGATCTGATTTGGTCTGAAGGAGCGATCTGGGTCCTTGGTTTCGAGACCGGTTTACGTGACTGGCGGCGACTACTCCGGCCCGGCGGCCACATCGCCGTCACGGAAGCATGCTGGGTCACGGCCGCACCACCACGCGAGTGTGTGACATTTTGGGAAGTGGAACGACTACTACGGTCCCCTTGAGCAAAACATCGCGGCGTTTCGCCAACGTCACGAGAATGAGCCAAACGCCCAAACACTCGCGCAACACACTCAGCGCAAGATAGATGTCTGGAAAAAGTACTCTGAGCATTACGGCTATGTCTTCTTTGTGATGAAGGTCGATGACGTCGCCCCCTCGTGAAGCGTCACGTCAAACCACACGTCGTATCGGGTCTGCTGCACGAGCCCGCACCGTTCTCTCACTCTTTCTTGAGCACCAGCAACCGGGTCGACTCGGATCGTCCGGCGCGCGGCCAGGTCGCCAGCGAGGAGGGCGACACCGGTCAACAGGAGCCCGGCCGCGCCAAACATCAGCGGGGCACTGGGATTCACCCGTACCAGGAGACCTCCGGTAGACAATGGGACGCCGGCGGCCACCAAGCCACCGAGGACCATCCCCTACGTGCTCGAGCCGGCGCGCAATGCCTCAGTCGTACATACTCCTCTGGGGCATCCAAGGTCTCGAGTCGCTGAAGGTCCAAAAGCCCGGCCATCGCATCCAGTCCGGAAACCCGTGATGCTCCTGTTGCGCTCCAACCGGGGCATCGCCTGTTACGTGTCAACAGGGATGGACCGGCGTGTCGGGGTCGCAGCCGTGGGCAGATATCTCGAGTGACGTCTGGGCCTGACAGCGCTCGTAGCGAGAACTCGAACCGGCTGAATCCTCAGCGATTTGGAGAGCGGAGGGTGTGGGCGACGGGATGGAGACGTCGTGTCGCCCGATGAAGAGTGCCCGCCACGACCGAGTAATTGTAAGCTCGTGGCTCGACGCGGGTTACATCGCGATTCGCGTGGGACGAATTCCCTCACCGTAGACAAACTGCGAGCCGACGGCTCCGACGACCGCCGTGCGCCGGGTTAAATTGAGACCCGCGCGTAGACGGATCAATGGCTCGATACCGGTGCAGTGACCCGCCATCAAGTGTTCAACCCCGATGGACCGTAGTCGGTCGGCGGTCCAGCCGAGTATCTCATCACTCGCACCAAAGAGATGGAGACCACCCATGAGGGCGTGGATCGGGAGGTCGGCGATCGCGGTCTGAACCTGGTCGAGGGCATTGACCACCCCGGAGTGGCCACAACCAAGCAGCACAATGTGGCCCTCCCGGGTCACGATGGTAAGCGCTTGACTCTCCGGAACATGGTCTTCGACCCACGCGCCGTCCAGACGCACCTCGGTGGTGGTCGAGTAATTCCGTTCCGGGTGACGCCGGTCAATCGGACCTGACACCCAGACTCCCGGCAGGATCTCCGTCGGCCGCCCATGCACAACAAACGCGACGTCGACCGCCGCGAGTGTCTCGCGCATGGCGATCATCTGGTTGCGTTCGGTGTCCGTCGCCCCTGCTACACGACGTGACAGAAAGAACCCCTGCGCCACGTGAACACGCCGGATCGCGCCCGGGTTCTGTGTGCGGACGGCGTCGATGATCGGCGGAAGACCGGTCGTGTGGTCAAAATGGAAGTGGCTCAGCACCACGTCGGTGACACAGGACAGATCAGCCTGAAGCACATCGGCGTTCCTGAGCACCGTATCTGGATGCCGTCCGGCATCGAAGAGTATGCACCGCCCATCAACGGTGACGAGCGCCGACAGCCCCCACTCCCCCACCGTCGCCCCACTCGCCAAGTTCGACGAAAGGATCGTCACCGTGACCGCCTCCGCGACCGAACCCGCCGCGGACCCCGTCTGCGTCTGCGCTTCGGCGGATGCGATGCTCAGCGAGCCTGTCACGACACCCAACAACATGAGAGCCCGCAACAACATAGGTATATCCCTTTTTTTGTTTTCGGCCATCGTGTGTGGATCGGGGTCAGACCGCCAGCCCCTCGAGCGGACCATCGGCGGTCCCGAACGAATCAATCGACACCCCCATACGCTGCAAGAGCGCCACGTGGAGACTCGCGAGGTCGGTCGGCTCGGCGTGCTCCAGGAACCGTCCGGTGGTAATGGTCCCGCCACCGCGCCCGGCCAACAGCGTCGGGAGCTGCTGGGCGTCGTGCTCATTGCCGTCACCGAGCGTAGCGCCATACACGATCATGCTGTTATCAAGCAGGGTGCCACCGTTTGGCTCCTCGATAGACCCCAGACGATCCAGGAGGTACGCCACCTGCCGGTGGTGCCAGCGAATCACCTCCGCGTACATCGCGCGCTTCTGATCCACCGATTCCCATGACGTCACACCGTCGTCGTCCTCAGTCTTCCCCGAGGCGTTCTTGTAGTGAGACAGGGCGTGCCACGTGCCACGCACCTCCGGGATGAAGTTGAAGTAACGGTTGGACTGCCCGTGGTCGAGCATGAACGTGCAGACGCGGGTCGCGTCGGACTGAAATGCCGCCACCATCAGGTCCATCATCAAACGAATATAGGACTCGTGATCTGCCGGAATCCCGGGGGTCGGCGTGGTCAAGGTGTCATTCAACGCGCCGTCATTCCGGATGTCTCTCGATTGCCGCTCTGCAAACTCGATGCGTCGTTCCAGCGCCAGAATCGACTCGAAGTACTCATCCAAACGATGGCGGTCGGCACTGCTAACATAGCCACGCAGGGCACGGGCATCAGCCAAGACGGCATCCATCACTGACCGATTGGTCGCCCCACCGGATGGCGGCCGAAACATCCGGTCGAACACCGCGCGCGGCTCGATCTCACGAGCCATCGGGCGGTCTGGCGCCGACCACGAAATGGCGTTGCGAGGCAGCGAGTTCGAGAAGAAGCCCTCACCCTGGAGGGAGAGTTCCAGCGACGGCAACAGAGTCTCCTCACGCCACCTGGCCGCCGCCACCTGGTCCGCCGAGACCCCACCCGCGTTGACGGCCCGCGAGTCGTAGCCCTGCCCGGTTAACCAGGTCGGCGGTCCATTGACGTGTCCGTTGCCCTCTGGGGTCCAGATATTGTCGGGAATCAGGAGGTCGTCTTTGAACGGCTCGAGAGGACTCATCCACTCGTTGAGCTTCACGAGACGACCGCCGGCGCCGGTCTCTTCTGGATACCAAACACCACGCGGAATGCCGTTCGGAAAATAGAGATAGGCCAGTCTTGTCGGGGCCACCGCCGCCGCCACCCATCTGGTCGTCGCGGCGAACGACGGCATCGCCTCCAGCAGCGGAAGGGCCACGGTCGCTCCGAGCCCACGGAGCACAGTACGACGCGACAGCGATGACATCAGTTCGTCTCCTGAGCGAGGTTTTTCTTGAAGAGAAACGGATAGCTGGTCACGATTTCGCGCAACAGCGTTTGAAACCGATACTCGTTCTGGTCGAGCGCGCTGATGATCGAGCGGACCGCCGGCTCGTCGTAGTACTCGAGCTGCCGCCCGAGCGCGTAGGCGAGCATCTTCGACACGACCTGGCGCACCAGGTCGTCGTGGCGAGTATCAATCAAGGCGCGCTTCAACCCCGCCGGACCGTCGAACGAGGTTCCATCCGGCAACGCGCCGGTGGCCACAATCGTGCGTTGCGTGTTCTTGTAGTGACGAAGAATCGGCTCGGGACTCGTCTCCGTCTCGATCTCAATCGTTTCGTCCGCCTCCATCGGGTCTTCGACCCGCTGCCGGAAATGATAGGCGTCACGCCACCGGCCGAAGTAGTCGAAGTTCTCAAGACTGAAGCCGATCGGATCGATCTTGCTGTGACAGGCCCGACACGTCTCGTTCTTTGAATGCATCTCAAGCTTCTCACGGAAGCTCAGACCACGGAGATCAGCCACCTCCTCGCTCAAGATGCCCGCATTGGGCGGCGGCGGAGGTGGAGGAGTACCGAGGAGCACATCCAACACATAGTTACCCCGTTTGACCGGGCTGGTGTCTTTATAGTTCGAGGTCAGAGCCAAGATACTTGGCTGTCCAATTACCCCACCCCGGTGCGAATCGTCTAACGCGATCCGCCGCATGTGCTCGCCCGTCACCCCATCCATCCCATAGAGCGTCGTGGCCAGCTCGGCATTCACAAAGGTGTAGTCCGCTTCGATGAGCGTGCGAATGGGATGATTCTCTCGGAGCAGCGATAAGAAGAACAGTGACGACTCGTCACGCATCGCCGTCATCAGCGACGCGGTACACCAGGGATTGTCGATCGGGTCGAGCCAGATCCGCGTTCCCACATGCTGAAACCCAAGCCACTGGGCCGCGAACACCGTGCCCAACGTGTCGGCGCGCGTATCGGCCAGCATCCGATCAACCTGATGTCTCAGGATCGCGTCCTCACGCAGCACCCCGCGAGCAGCCAGATCAAACAACTCCTGGTCAGGCATCGCCGCCCACAGAAAATATGACAATCGCGAGGCCAGCTCCCAGTCGCTGATCGGATAGACCTCCGCATCCTCACGACCGGCCTCGACACGGAGTAGAAATTTGGGAGATATCAAGATCGCCTGTAACACTTGTTTGATGGCCGACCCGTGGTCGAGGCCATCCTCGCGACCGGACCGATACTGCAGGAGGGCGCCGCCGACTTCAGCGTCGATCGGCGGACGACGATAGGCGCGCGTCAGAAATCGTCTCAACACGACCTCGGCCGCCACCTGGTCGCTCGTGCCAGGACCGGGCGACACCATGAAGATCAGCTCATGAGACCGACGGTGCGCATCCGTGGACGGCTCCTCCGGGAGCGACAGCACCACGACCCGTTCCGCGGCCGCGATGTAACGCTCCATCAGGGACGGCTGGAGAAACAGCGTGTTGGAGGAATTCTCGAACCCGCTTGAGCCGATGAGTTCATCGGGAAACCGATCGGTCACGTTCAGGTCGACCCCGAACAGC
>JAYZGM010000332.1:0-8482 GCA_036336225.1 Acidobacteriota bacterium
CGTTGGGAAGCCCGTCGCTCGCAGAAGTTGTCCGGCAGATCCCTGGGCTTAATGTGGAGTCAACCGGACGTGAAGGCAGCACCGCGGCATTGTTCTCACGAGGGGGCGAATCGGACTACAACCACGTGCTCATTGATGGCGTGCGGGTCAACATCAGCGGGGGACAGTTCGACTTCAGTCGGGTATCGGCCACCGAGATTGAGCGAGTCGAGGTCGTACGGGGCGCGCAATCGGCCCTGTACGGGTCGGATGCCATCGGGTCCGTCATCCAGATCTTCACAAAACGCGCCGCGCCCACCGACGCCCCCCGCGTCTACGGCTCTCTCGAGGGCGGTTCGTTTAACACGGTCCGGAGCGACGTTCGGATACTGGGCGGGGCGCAGCAACGACTGGACTACCAGCTCGGATACGCGTATAGAGGGAGCAACGGCGCCTTCGAAGACCGGTTGCCCGACCACGATCGCTTTGACCAGTCATCGATTGACGGCAGCATCGGTGCGATACTGGGTGACCTTACTCGAATACGCGCCGCCGGGCGTTACAGCAATGCCAGAGGGCGAGCGGTTGGTCCTATCGTCTATGGACCGGGCGATGACGGCACCCTGGCCGACACCGAGGACTACTCGGCCCATGTCACGTTTGATCAAACGGTGACCTCGTGGTTCACGCATTCAGCGATGACCACGTTCTTCCGCAACGACCGGCAATCAAACGACGAAATTGGCGACCCGTCCTACAGTGTGTTCACCCTGCTCCAGGGCACACCAGGTGCCCTCTTTCCCGATAGCCCGCGGCTGGTTCGACTCCTCGATGAGTCCGAGTTCGCAGGACTCGCCGCCAACCCCTCTGGTCTGCCCACCGACCAGTTTCTCGCCAGCTCGACACAGTTTGACTTCCCGTTCTTGTTCGCTTCAGAGTTCCGACGGAATACGTTCGAGTATCAGGCCAATATTACCTGGCTCGACAACCAGGTCCTGAGCACAGGATATGAGTATGAGCGGGAGGAAGACCCACTCCGCGAACGCAATCCGACCAACACCGGATTCACCATCGAGGGACACTCGTTCTTCGCACAGCAGCAGTTCCAGTTCGCCGACCAGTGGTATGCAACCGCGGGGGTCCGGGTAGACGACAACTCGCGTTTCGGGACACAGGCCAGCCCCAAACTGTCGGTTGGTGGGTATCCGGTCGCTATCAATGATGGCCCGGTCTCGTCAGTGAAGGTATTCGCCAACATCGGTCGCGGCATCAAGAACCCCACGTTCTTCGAACTCTTTGGGTCGGGATTCGTGGATGGCAACCCGAATCTCAGTCCTGAACGGGCGACCACGATCGATGCCGGAGCCGAGCTCACCTTCGATGCCCAGCGATTCTTGGGACGTGTCACGTTTTTCGATAATGACTATGAAGACCAAGTCGCGTTCAGCTTCTCGCCCGGATTCGGAGGGGATGGCATTCCGGACTACATCAACATCAACGGCTCCAAGGCACAGGGAGTCGAGTTCGAAAGCGGGTTGCAACGACCGATCGGCGGGCTCACCGCAGTGGCGTCATACGCCCTCGTCGACACCAAAGTCGTTTCCAGTGTGAGTACCGGCGCGCAGTTCCAGCCGGGACAACCGTTGCTTCGTCACCCGAAACATTCAGGCAACGTGCGTGTCAATTACACCCGAGGGAAGGCCAGCGTGCACCTGAACGTGCGGATGACCGGCGAACGACACGACGCCGCGTTCTTGGGTCTCCAAAGCCTCGACGGACAGTTTGTCGACATTACCGTGAATCCCGGATACACGCTCGTCGGACTGGGCGGACAGTATCGATTCAGCAGTGAACTCCGCCTGTTTCTCAGGGCGGACAACCTGACCGACGAGGAGTATGAAAGCGCGCTTGGATACCCCGGACTTCCCCGCGCGTTTGTCGCAGGTGGCCGGTTCAACTTCGGGCGCTGACCCCAACGGCGTCATCTGTCTCGGCCGGCAGGACAATCCGAAACGTGCTGCCGATCCCGTTGAGTCGCTCGTAGCTGAGCTGACCGTGATTCGCCTCGACCGCCCATCTGGCAATCGACAGACCGAGCCCCCCGCCTCCCGCTCCCCAGTCGGGACCGGCTCGATAGAGCCGGTCAAACAACCGGGCTTGATCTCGCTCCGGGATTTCCGGTCCTGTATCACTAACTTCCAGTACGGCCATCCCCGCGGCGGTCGCGACCCGTAACCGGATATCCCCACCGGCGGATGTGTATCGAATGGCATTATCAACAAGATTGATGACGGCTTGTCGCAAGGTGAGCTGATCGCCACGACATCGAGGACGGGCCGCGTGTTCGATCGAAATGGTCTGCTCCTTCTCCTCCGCCAGCACCCCCAGATGGGCCACGACCTCATCAACCAAAGCACCCAAGTCGACCGGCTCGAGTGACAACTTAAGGTCGCCGGTGTCGGCGCGTGACACAAGCAGCAGTCGATCGACCAGACGGGTGAGACGGTCGGTCTCCTCGAGCATGCTCTGGATGACCCGCTGGTAGTGGTCCGCGTCGCGATGCTCGCGGAGTCCGACCTCCCCCACACTGCGGATGGCCGTCAAGGGAGTTCTGAGCTCATGCGACACGTTAGACGTGAAACGTCGCATCTGCTTGAACGAAGACTCGAGTCGTCCCAACGTGTCATTGAACACCACCGCGAGCCGGCCGAGTTCGTCATGCGGGCTGTGGATCGGAAGGCGCTCATCAAGCCGGGAAGCCGTGACCGCACGGGCGCGTTCGGTCATCCGATGCAGCGGGGACAACGCCCCACGGGCGAGAAGATAGCCACCGGCCCCAGCCACCGCCACGGTCAGAGGAAGCCCCAACACCAACAGCAACGCCAGCTCCCGCACCTCGAGCCGCATGAACGCCTCGGATCGACCAACCTGGATCACTACGGGACGTCCACCCACCGTGGTCCGATTGCCAAGCAATCGGAACGGCGCCGGGTCCGCCGGCAAGGCGACGATGCGGCCATCGGCCTGTCCCACCAACCCTTCACTCCGCGGAACCGGCAATCGGGCGGCAACCGCCGTGCGGTAGAGCAGCTGGCCGTCGGGATTCCAAACCTGAAGCCACGGGGTATCTGCGCTCCAGGGGTCCCCCTCAAACCACGAAAGGGCCCCATCGGGACCCTGCTGCGCCATCTCCGCAGCCCAGCGAAAGTCACTACGGAGCCGGGCGTCGAGGGCACCCGAGAGGTTGCGAGCGACGAGAAATAGCACGACCGAAACATAGACGCCGAGCACCACGAGGATGACCGACATGTGCCACAGCGTGAGACGCGCCTGGAGCGTGCGTGGCACCAAGCGCCAGGTCATACACCACCATCCCTCAGGGAGAATCCCACGCCACGCACCGTCTGGATGAGCTTGACCGGTGCCCCCGCATCGATCTTTCGTCTCAGCCGTGAGATATGCACATCAATCACATTGTCGAGCGTCGTGCTTCGAGAGGTCTCGCGCCAGACCTCCCGGGCCAGGGTATCCCGAGATACGACCTGACGCAGGCTACGCGCAAGATACAGCAAGAGATCAAACTCCTTCACCGTCAACCCGATCGTCTGTCCCGCCCGAACCACCTGGCGGGTCGTCACGTCGATCTCCAGCGTATCGATCGTCACAGGACCGGCCTCCACCACTCGACTACGCCGACTGACGGCTCGAATCCTCGCCAGGAGCTCGGCGAACGCGAACGGTTTGACAAGATAATCGTCCGCCCCCGCATCGAGCCCAAGAACACGGTCCTCGGTGGCATCGCGAGCCGTGAGCACGACGACTGGCGTCTCGAGCCCTTTCTCCCGCAACGCCGAGAGAATCTCAAGTCCATCGCGCCCGGGTAGCATCAGGTCAAGCAAAATGACATCGAATCGGTCCGTTGAGAGACGAAAAAAAGCACTCTCGCCCGTGGTCTCGACGATGACATCGTAACCTTCCCCCTCGAGCCCTTCCCGCAGCGCATCGGCCACCTTGGCCTCGTCCTCGACCACGAGCAGTCGCACGATCGGGGTCGACGGGAGCCCGGCATCGATTCGAATAGGTGGCGAACTGGTCATCGGTCGACGTTCAGAGAATCTTCAGGAACGGTAGAAGCATGACGCAGTATGATCGCACTAGTCGGAACACAGGAGGGAACAATGACCCGCTACACGGTCTGTCTGCTTGCAAGCGGTCTCAGTCTAATGACCCTCCCCCTGCACGCCCATCATCCGATATCCGACGTCTATGATGAAGAACGGACCGTGATCCTCGAAGGTGAGGTCGCCTCATTTCTCTTTGGCAATCCACATTCGATGGTGCACCTACGGGTCCCTCATCCTGATGGGCGGGTCCACACCTGGGCCGTCGAATTGCGTGCGGCCCGACGACTCGAGCAGTTGGGCTGGAGTGCAGGCGCGTTCGCGGTGGGCGACCGGGTCAGAATCTGTGGAAATCCAGGACGCGACCCGGGCGCGTATCGGATGTATCTGTTGAACGTTGCCCATCTCCCAGCGGATGCCGCCGCGGGGACCCAGACCACACACGGTCTCTGTGAATCAATGCCACCCGGCGCGCACACACGGTCTCCTGCCCGCCGGTCGGCCGTTCCGCGTCACCAAGAACCCGGGTTCTGACCGTGACCTCTCGGCCGGTCGATGCACTCTTCCACGAAGGTGTGTCCCGCCTGACCGATGCGATACTCGCGCGTGCACGGCCAGCGATCGCACGTGATCGGTTGCCGATCCTGCTACTCAGTGATTTTGATGGCACCCTTTGCGAGTTCACCAACGACCCGGCGTCCGTGTACTTGAATGACACGCGTCGTGACGCCCTATCGGCGCTCTCCATGCGGACCGGAGTCTTACTCGGGATCGTGAGCGGACGCCGGGTGGCCGACATTCGAGAACGGACCGGGCTCGCCGGGCCGGTCTACTACGCCGGGCTTCATGGCATGGAGATCGAGGGTCCAGACACCACCTTCACGGTCGATGCGCTCGAGGAACGTTGTGGTCAGCTCCAGACCTTGGCCACAACCCTTGCAGAAGCGGTCCGGGACTATCCCGGGGCCCTGGTCGAGAACAAACAGCTCTCGGTGGCCGTGCATATGCGCGCTGCGGCGCCTGAGGAGCGGAGCCGCGTCGAGACCGCATTTTGGTCGGTCGCGGGTCCGGCCCTCGAGAGCGGCGGTGTACGTGTTCAACGCGGGCAATTCGTCTTCGAGCTGCTCCCAAACATTGCCTGGAACAAGGGGAATGCGGTGCGCTGGATCGAAGCAGATGCCACCCGCCGATTGGGAACCGCCCCCAGACCGGTCTACTTTGGAGACGACCGGACGGATGAACACGCATTCGAAGCCATCGGAACGCGGGGGATCACGGTCATCGTGGGTGAGCGGACCTCACAGGCGATGTATAGGCTCGCCGGACCCCAGTCGGTCGAGCAGGTTCTCGCCCAGCTCGTGAGTCGCACCCGTGAAAACAGCCCCGACAAAAGGTGAGGCGACCAACTACCGCAGTCCCGTGGCCAGCGCGACCCCTCTCGCCCAGTGCTACACTCGCAGACATGGCACTAGACGCTATGGTTCAGCACCCAATGCGGGCGTACTACTGGCCGATTGCGGCGGGTCTCGCACTTGCCGGGAGTGCCTTCATGCCGTGGATCGTCGTGGGCGAGCAACGATTCGGAGGAGTTCCCGATCTGGCCGGGTTCTGGGTGCTTGGGTTGGCGGTGATGGCCGTCGTGCTCGGGGGACTCAGCATCACGACCCGGAAAAATTCACGACACCCGTTGCTGCTCGTCGGACTGGCGGCCTTTGGGGTACTGTTCCTCGCTGAGCAACTCATGGAGCGAGCCGCGACGCAACAGGGCTGGGCGGCCGCCCAGGCACGCGCGATCGTGGAAGGCGGTCAGGCGGTCTCGGCCGCCGAACCGACGATGGCGCCGGGCGCCTATGTTGGACTCGCCGCCGCTGGGTTTATCGCGCTGTTTGGCCTGACGGTTGTGGTCAAACGAGGACCCACGATCTACGCGGAACCGGAGGACGACGACACCTACCCGTGAGGTTACACGCGACACCGAATCCTTAGCGCGCGCGGGTGCGATCTGGCGGCCGGAGCCGGGCGCGGGGGTCAACCTTATCCAGCCCCTCCAGAATGTCAGAGGCCCATCGAAACACATCCCGACCGGCAACGACTCGGCGTAGGGCCCGCATCCGGCGGTGACGCTCGTCGTCAGGCATGTCGAGGGCAGTCTGCAGCCCATCGGCAAAGCCTTCCACGTCGTAGGGATTGATGATGACCGCATCCCCCAGTTCCTGAGCGGCCCCGGCCAGCTCACTCAGAACGAGCACGCCATTGAGATCTTCTCGCGCGGCGACGAATTCCTTGGCCACCAGGTTCATCCCGTCATGCAGCGAGCTGACAATACAGAAGTCCGCTAGGCCGTATAAGGCGGTCAGCCGTCTCATCCGGAGCACTGCCTTCCGATAGCGGATCGGCCCGACCCCGGAGCCGGGTCGAGCGTGCTTCTTGTTGATTGCCGCAACTCGCTGGTCGATATCGGCTTCCACGGCCGCGTAACTGTCGAGCTTTGAACGTGAGGGCACGGCGATCTGCACGAACGTGAGTTGTCGGTTGAGCCCAGGCCAGCGGGTCAACAACACGTCCAACGCGCTCAAGCGCTCCGGGATCCCCTTGGTGTAGTCGAGGCGATCTACCCCGACCCCCACCAGCGGCGTATCGATTCGTAGCTCTCGGCGAAGACGGGACTGCTCGGCCGCAAACGACGATGACCGCGTCACCCCCTGGATCCGGTCGAAGTCCACCCCGATCGGAATTGCGCAGACCGTCGTGGTCCGATCCTGCACACGGACGCGGCTGCGGCTCACCTTCGCCCCCAGTTCAGTGCTGACCGCCCCGAGAAAGTTTCGTCGATCGCGCTCGAGCTGGAACGCCAGCAAGTCACAGTCAACGAGTCCTTCAAGAATCTGCCGACGATACGGACAAATTCTGAGCTGGTCCGGATGCGGAAACGGAATGTGCCAAAACAGCGCAACCCGGATGTCAGATCGCCGTTCACGAAGGAAACGTGGAACCAGCGTAAGGTGATAGTCCTGGATGAACACCGGTGCCGCGGTGTCGGAGAGCTCTCGGTCGACTGTCTGGGCAAACCGCCGGTTCACGTCCTGATAGACTCGCCAGTCTTCCGCCCGAAACACCGGCTTGACGTGCGCCACATGGCAAAGCGGCCACAAGCCCTCGTTGGCAAAGCCCTCGTAGTAGTGACGCTCCTCGGACTCGGTGAGCCAGATCCGTTTCAGCTGGTAAGTCGGCGCATCGGGTGGCACCCAGACCCGGTCGTGCTCGTCCACCGCAAGACGGTCAGCATCGCCGACGCCGTGGGCAATCCACACACCGCCACGCTCACGCATCAGCGCATCGAGCGCAACCGAGACACCTCCGGTCGTGGGTGACCACGTGACGCCTCCGTCCACCCCCAGGGTGTGGAGGTAGGGCTCACGGTTCGACACCACCGCAAGTGGACGGAGGCGTGCCGGATCACCGAGCGAGTCTGACTCGAGCATGTGATTCGTGGCGGACGCGGCTCGCCCACCGCGCGTCAAACGGGGGACTGGAAGGCGTCGGTTCCGTCCCCGACTATGTCCGCAGACCGCGTGACAACGTCCGAGGAGCCCATGGCCATAGCCCCACCGCGAACAGCGCTACATCCCCGCCAAACTGTATTGTTCCTCAGTCGAAACTGTGGGTGCTTCTTCGTCAGGCCCTGTCAGCCCAGTGCCGCGCCCGGGACGTAGACAGCAAACGACCGTTTAGACGCCGAACGAGAGACCGCAGCCACACTCAGCCTTGGCATTGGGATTGCGGAGTATCAGCGATTGCCCAAGCATATTGGGGTCGCAATCGAGCACCGTGCCATCGAGATACTTCAAACTCTTCGGGTCCACATAGATCCGTGCCCCGCTGTCGCTCTCGAACACTTCATCGTCGGATGCAGGTGCCTGCTCCCACTTGAACACGTAGCTCAACCCAGAACAGCCCCCAGCCTTGACACCGACCCGGAGACCGCCTTCTTTGATTCCTTCCTGGTCCATCGCGCTGTGAATCCGTTTTGACGCCGCGTCGGTGATTTCTATCATCTGTGTGTCCAGTGTATCTTGAACGACTGTCACCGAAGAACAACGGTCACGAGGCCTGGCAGAACCCACCCCAACGGACCCCCTCGGAGCCATGCACCTGTCCAGCGACGAGGACTGCGCCACTAGACATCCCCTAAACCACGCCAGCCTGAGGGCAGATCGTCGTCCTCATCGCCAAGCTCGAACACTGGCGTTGGTTCTCGGAGTCGCGTGATCAACTGCGCCACGCCCCGGGCGACGCGATCCACGTCCGCCTTGGTATTGAAACGTCCCAGGCCGAAGCGGATCGTGGCCCGTGCCCGAGCCTCATCCAGCCCAAGCGCCAAC
>JAYZGM010000333.1:0-6860 GCA_036336225.1 Acidobacteriota bacterium
ATCCAGACTTGCGCCAAACGTGAACTGGCGAACCGCGGCGATGGACTTGGGTCGTGGACTGTACTGGGCCAGCGTGAAAGTTCGGCGGAAGTCGTCCCGCCGAAGGAAACCGACTTCCGGATTGAAGTTGTCGCCGACGAGCAGGTGGTCGACCTGAAACGCGTAGAGGTTGCCCTCGTAGGAGAAGGCGCCTTGATAGCTGTCGTTGTCGCCGGTGAGCCCCGGGGTCTCGGTGCGGGCGTAGTAGCCGTGGAGATTGATGTTGTCGTAGAAGAAGAACGCACCATCGAGGCCGTAGGCGTAGTTCTCACCGGGGCCGGCCAGAGAGACCGACCGTCCGGTGAAGATGGGGCCGACCCGACTACGTCTCAACACGTCGCGTTTGACCCGTAGGGCGGTGAAGTTCGTGGCCACCCTCGTCCACCGTAGGCGCGTCATCGGTTTGGATGTTGACCGCGCCGACGGTGAAGTCCCCCACCTTCCCGGTCAATCGACCGCCACCGAGAATCGGCACCGTCTGGCCCTGCTCTAGACCGATCCGCCGACTAAAGAAGATGGTTGGTGCGTCACCCTGACCAAAGATGCCGGGCGCGGCAGTCAAGTTCCTGGTCGAGGCGCCCAGTCCGCCAAAACCGGACCCGCGGCCAAAGTCGAAGATGCTCTGTCCTTCCAGGAAAAACTCTCGTTTCTCCGGAAAGAACAGGCTGAAACGCGTCAGGTTGATCTGTTGCTGGTCCACCTCCACCTGGGCGAAGTCAGTGTTGTAGGTGAGATCGACGGTCAGATTCTCGGTCAGACCGTACTTGACGTCGACGCCTACGTCGCCGTCACCGTTGTTCGAGATCGGCGGATTGAGTGTTCGGTCGGTGGCGAGTGACCCGATGACAGACGGCTTGATCTCGAAGGTGCGACTGTCGCCGGGGACCTCTAGACCGGTCAGGGTGGCGGCGGCCGAGACGCGAAACTGTCCGGGCCCAGCCGAAATCGGTACCGCCGTGAGATAGGCTTCCTCGAAGTTGGACCGGATGTCACGTCCAAGCTGGAGTCCCCAGAGTTGGTTCGGCCCGGGACGGAAACGAAGTCACTTGAATGGAATGGCCATTTCGACGGTCCACCCCTGCTCGAAGCGCCCGGTTCGAACGTCCCAGACAGGGTTCCAGTCAGGGTTCGGGTTGCCCTAATCAGTGATCTGCTGATCGCTGAATCCGCCAATCGGATTCACCCTGAAGGCGAAGCCGTTTCGGCGGTCGTAGAACGTGTCAAAGACGATAATGAACCCGTCGTTGTCGATGAGTTGGAACGAATCGCGCTGCATCTCATTGGCGATCCACTCGGATTCGGGCACTGACTCCCAGAGGCGGGCCGCGACATAGACGAACTCATCGTCAAAGAACACCCAGGCGTCCGCGGGCTCTGAGGCGGGAGCCCCTTCATCTGGCGCCTGCTGGATGAAGTCTCCGATAGGGTGTACTTCTTGGTAAAACGTCTCGTCGAGCACGCCGTCCAGCTGCCACGGACTCTCGAGACGAACCGCACGAACCGTAGCCCGGCCGGTTCCATCGCGACTGATGGTCACTGGGGCCTGTGGTGCTGGTGGGCCGTCGATCACCACAGTGCTGGGTTCGGTTGAGGTTTGAGACGAGGCGGATGGGCTCGCAGCGACGAGCGCGACGCAGAGGACGAACAGAACGATAGCTCGGGTCAAGACGAAGTGTCCTCGTAAGGGGTGGCAGACAAATGAGGTGTCCGACAGATTCGCGTGGCTGGCTTCTGACGTGCACCGCTCTGACCGGAACCGTGCCGCCGAGAATGCCTGCGCGCAACTCAGAGGTCAAGGTCGCCATCCGCAAGCGAGAGGTGGCCTTGGGTCAGACCACAGAACTTGTTAACCGACCAGGAGAATTAAATTATTTATTATCAATAAATAATTATCGTTGAACAATAATTATTTCAGGCCTGTAGACCCGAACATGCGCGCGAGGTTTTGGACGATTTGCGAGCGATACGATGCGAGCCGATGAGCGGGTGGCCCGGATTTCAGTCTTGAGCCAGCGGTTAGGATGAGTGGTGTGGGCCACGGTGCCTTGATGGGGGTGGTCGTGCTCGCTGTGCTTCTGATGGCGGCCGGCGTGGCCGGTGGATCGGTTCACGTGATTCTCGGCGGGGCCGAGTTCAATATGGATTGGGGCATGTCCCTCGAGGCGGACTCCCGCTCGTCATACTGCCGGCACAGCGGCTGGTCGACCGCTTATTCCAACTCTACGAACGGGGCGGGATCTTCTCTGCTCGCAACGCCCGAATTATCCACCACGGCGGCGAGCTTCGGGTGCCTTGGCCATGGTCAACACCATGACGTTTCCCGTATGCCAGCTCGTTGCGTCGACACGTGGAATGGGATGTGGACTATGTAGAGCGCGCACTGTTCTTTGTCGGCGTGACGATCATCATCGTCGGACAGGCCATGCGCCTGGGGCCAAGTGTCGCTATGCCAATCATCGTCAATCTCGACGTTGTACTCGCCCAGCGGAAGCGTCGTCTCACCAACCTTGCCGACGCGGTGGGCATCACGATACAGAACCTGTCCATTCTCAAGACCGGCCGGGCCCGAGCCATCCGTTTCACGACACTCGAGGCGATCTGCGCGGAGCTCGACTGCCAGCCGGGCGATATTCTTGAATACCAGCCACCAGCCACCAGCCACCAGCCCCGGGTCGGGACCAACCCGCTGACTTGACCGAAGCACCGGTCGGGATGGCGCAGGGAGACACAGAGGCTGACGATTAGTGAGCTCGTGAACGTGTATCTGGGCCCCGTGGCGGCGCTGCAGGGGATCGATCCGGAGGTTGCTCCTGAGATGGTCGGGTTGCTCGACTGCGTAAATCTGACCCACGCCGCGCGCCGCAAGTTCAAGGGTTATCCCGGCGGCATGCGATAGCGGCTCAGGGTGGTTCGGGCGCTGGCCGGGAATCCCAAGTTGATCATTGTCCACGAGCCAACGGCCGGTCTTGACCCAGAGGAGCGACTCCGGGTTTATCGCCTATTTGGCGAGCTGGCCGAGGACCGAACGGTGATGCTGTCCAACCACATTGTCGAAGACGTGGCGGTGCTGTGTCCGTCGGTTGCCGTGATTTGCACTGGTCGGGTCATTGCCGAGTCCATACCAACCGACGCCAAGACGGCACTCACGGACTCGATGTTTGAGGGTGCGGTAGAGTCGACGGCCCTGGCGGACTTCGAGCAACGCTGGGGCGTCACCTAGGACGTGCTGCCTGGACGGAGGGACGGAATCGGGTGCGCATCCACGTCCCGCTGGCCCGCGGCCAGAGAGGGTCGCGTGGCCGATGGTGGAATCAGCGAAGACGGAGCTCGGTCGCTGGTGTCCGAGGAATGGCGCCGGGCCACTACACTTAGCGCGTGACCACCCTTGACCGCGGGCTCGGGCAGCTCGAGGCCACCACCCTGGTTGTCGGCGGCATCATCGGCGCGAGCATCTTCCTCGTGCCGGCCGATGTGGCGCGAGAGGTGGGGACACCTGGCTTGCTCCTGGTGACCTGGGTGCTGTCGGGTTTGCTCGCGTTGTGCGGAGCGCTTTGCTTCGCGGAGCTGTCGGCGGCGATTCCCGAGACCGGCGGCACGTACGTGTTTCTCAGACGGGCCTTTCCCGGAACGCCGGTTGCGTTCCTGTTCGGGTGGACGATGTGCTTCACCTACGCCGCCGGCGCGGTCGCGGTCGTGGCAGCGATGGCCTCGATCTACACCGGAGAGCTGCTTGGACCCTTCATATCGTCAGGAGCGTGGGCACCGCGGGTGTTGGCCGCCGGGTTGATCGGGATCCTGACGACCGTGAACTACTTCGGTGTCCGGATAGGCGGCAAGACGCAGGATGCGCTGACGCTCCTGAAGGTTGCGATGCTGCTCGGCGTGATCGTGCTCGGATTCGCGTTCGGGGCGGAGGGGGGCAACCAGTTCACGCCGTTTCTCCCGGCCGAAGGTGCCGTCACCGAGGCCAGTGGTTCGCTCGGCTCGGCGATGTTGCTCACGCTGTTCGCGTTCAGCGGGGCCTACTTCGTCACCCACGTCGCCGGGGAGGTGCGTGACCCTGCGCGGACCGTTCCGCGCTCGATTTTGATCGCGATGGCGGTTGTGCTGGCTCTGTATGTCGGGAGTAATCTCGCCTACCTCCGGGTATTGTCGTTTGACGCGCTGCAGGCGTCCGAACGCGTGGCGGCCGACGCGATGGAGGCCATACTTGGACCGGTTGGCGCGTCGGTCACGGCGGTTGCCGTGCTGTGCTCCGCACTCGGCACACTCAATGCCCAGCTGCTGAGTTATCCGCGTATCTTCTTCGCACAGTCTCGGGACGGTCTATTCTTTCCTGTTCTGGCGCGGATTCATCCGGTACATCGGACCCCGGGGCCGGCCATTCTGCTGGTGGGCGGGCTCGCCGTCGTGTACTCGCTGGCCGGCACGTATCAGCAGATTCTCAACGCGGTCGGTTTCGTGATCCAGCTCTTGTTGAGCTTGACGGTCGTGGCCGTGATGGTGCTGCGTGTTCGGGAGCCAGCTCTCCCGCGTCCCTACCGCGTGTGGGGATACCCGGTGACACCGGTGTTGTTTCTTGTGATCTCCACGTGGTATTTGGCTACCTTGTTGTTCACTCGAACCGTTCCCTCGCTGGCGGGTCTCGCGGTTGCCCTTGCCGGTCTGCCGTTCTACTACCGCCAGCGTCGGCGGACCGCCGACGGGTCCAGAGGAAGAAGTGGCTCGTCAGGCGAGCACCTGGAGCGTCCCGGCTGATTCGCTTGGCCCTCCCGCCGCTCCTGACCAGCACCCGCACTACTCGGGTAGATAGGCGGCGAGCGCCTGGAGCACAGCGTGGAACGCGGCAATCGCCTCCTCGACCTCCGCCTCACTCATGGCCGTGGAGACGTTGAAGCTCGTTCGCCAGCCTGAGAATACGCCGTGGGTCAGCAACGCCAGGTGGGTCAGTCGCCGGTACCAGGCCGGGGCCCGCGCGCCGTCACGATAGTTGGACACCTCGCCGGTCACCAGGTGGGTCTGGACCAATGAACCCTGTCCGGTCGCGCATCCCGGGATACCGGTCGTGGCGAACGCCGTCTGAAAACCGTCTCGCAAACGGTCACCCAACCGGTTGATCCGGTCGATCTCGGCGGGTGTCAATAGCTCCAGTGAGGCCAAGCCTGCGGCCATGCAGATGGGGCTGCCATTGAACGTCCCGGCATGGGTCATCCGGTCCGACCGCCGTGGGTCGAACCGCCCCATGATGTCGGCGCGTCCACCAAAGGCGCCGATCGGGAGTCCACCCCCGATAATCTTCCCGATCGTGGTCAAGTCAGGCTCTATCCGATAGAGCTGTTGCGCGCCGCCGGGGGCCAACCGAAACGAAATAATCTCGTCGAGGATGAGTAACACGTCGCGATCTAACGTGGCAGTCCGCAGCCCGTCGAGGAAGCGCTGGCTGGCGGGAATCATTCCGCCGGCACCCATCACCGGCTCGACGATGACGGCCGCCAGGTCCTCGTGATGTCGCTCGATCAGTTCCACCGTGGTCTGCAGATCGTTGAACGGGGCAACGAGAACCTCGCTCGTCAGGGCCGGCGATAACCCAACCTCGTCCGGTTCGCCGGCTGGCCACATGGGCCCATCCGGCCCAGGCGCGATACTGATTTCGACCGGGTCGTAACTCCCGTGATAACCGCCTTCCATCTTGAGGATTTTCGAGCGTCCCGTAAACGCGCGCGCCACCCGCAACGCGTTCATCACCGCCTCGGTACCGGAGTTGGCGAACCGCACGCATTGCATCGACGGCACTCGGCGTGTGATCTCCTCGGCGAGCGCGAGCTGTGATTCCACCGGGGCGGCGTAGACAGTGCCCTTGGCCGCTTGGTCGGCGATGGCGGCCGTGATACGCGGGTGACCGTGCCCGTGGACGAGCGACGTGAAGTTGTTGAGGAGGTCAAGATAAACGTGTCCGTCTACATCGTGAAGCCGGCACCCTTCAGCCCGGTCGATGAAGAGTGGATACGGTCGAAAGAACGTACTGGTACGGGTATTGCCCCCCGGAAGACTATTGAGTGCGCGCTCATACAACGCGGCGGAAGCGGGGGTGCGTGCTCGGTACCGCTCGCGAAGCGCTTCCTCGAAGGCGTCGATTCGGGACTGTGCGCCGTTCACCGGACTGACCGTGCCCCCATCGGGCATCTTGCTCTCGCTCTCATCAGTGATGACGGGACCGCGTCCCAAGCACTTTCAGGTGCCTCCCCATGCGTTCGGGTTTGCCCCAGGCGTCGATCTTGATCGTCTCAATCAACTGGTTGACGAACTCGACGCTGAAGCGCGCGCCCGGACTCTTCGAGCCCGCGCCGCGCGCCTATGCTGGGATGGTTGAGCGAGGCGAGGACCGTGCCTCATGATCCAAGCGCGCCAATCGATCGGGGTCGCCGGTGAAGGCCTCGGGCAGCGTCTTGAGCGCGACGTCACGGTCCAGCGTGGTATCGCGGGCGCGATACACCCGTCCCATCCCGCCTTTGCCAAGCAGAGCGAGCCGTCGAAGACACCGAGTCACTCCCAAGTGTGAACTCACTTATCTGATGGGGGCGAATCGTCCAGAGCACCAATGGCCGCCAGTGCCTCCTCGGCGAGAGACGCGTCGTCGCTGTTTTGACGGAGGGCGGCCCCGAAGCCGTCTATGTTGGTTACGCAGTCTTCAGCGTCGATCTCATCCACCACGCATCCCACGTGAACGTTGACTGCCGATGTGCGAACCTGGCTTCCGAAGGCGACCTCGCGCGCAAGCGCGACACGCAGGTCGTCCTTTCCGATCGGCTCTCCACAGTGCT
>JAYZGM010000334.1:0-12102 GCA_036336225.1 Acidobacteriota bacterium
GGCTCCAGCGAGCATGGTCGCCTCGGGGCTGAGCCCGAGGGTGTCCATCATCGGCGCGGCGACGGAAGCGGCGGTGATAACCCCGACCGTTGTCGAACCGGTGATCATGTTTCCGGCGATTCCGAGGACGACCGGGAGAAAGATCGCCGGCAAGCCAGTAGACGCCACGGCCGCGGCGATCGCATCAACGGCGGGCGTCTCGCGCAGAATATGACTGAGGGCCCCGCCGAGACCGGTCACCATGATGATCATGGCCGACGCGCGGAGAGCGTCTTCAATCCACTGGTTGGTTCGCGCCTTGGCGTGGTCCGCGGTGGTGTTCCGATAGGCGAGGAGTATCCCGATACCCAGAGCGACCACCGGCCAGCCGAGATACAGCATGGCGGTGTTCACGATGTGGTCGGCGGGTAAGCTAAACGTCGTCACACTTTGGCCAGCGATTAGCGAAAGTGGGATCAGAATCGGCGCGTAGGCACGCCAGGTCGACGGAAGCTCCGCCTCCCGCCCCTGCTCGATGAACGACTGTCCGACGAATTCGTGCGACGGCGGTGATTCCAGATGCGGTCCGGCGAGACGGGCGTACCCCCACCCCGCAATGGAGGCGACCAATGTGCAGGCGCCACCGTAGACAATGATCTGTCCGATGTCCGCCCCGACGAGCGCGACCGCGGCGAGCGGGCCCGGTGTCGGTGGCACCATCGCGTGAGTAAGCTGCATGGCCCCGACCAGGCCGGTGGCCATGACGCTCATATTCAACCCGCTATTGATGGCGGCCGCGTGCACAAGCGGGTTGAGGATCAAATAGCCCACGTCGGAGAAGATCGCCAGTCCGATGACAAAACCACTCAAGGTTAGAGCAAGTGGCATCCGGGCTTCGCCGACCCACCGAATCATCGAGATCGTGATCCGTTCGATCCCCCCAGTGTGTTTCAGCGCCTCGGCCAGAATCGAACCAAGCACGATGACCACCGCGATGCCTTGAATGGTTCGACCAAAGCCCTGTTCGAACGCGTCGATAAATGCCTGCCGATCCAGACCGGGGGTCAGGGCCAGCAGTACGATCGGAACCAGCAGTGCGATGAATACATGCCAGTTGAACCGGGTGATCAACAGGAACAGCAGTGCCACCACTGCGACCAGACCGGCCAGAGCAACAAAGGCGCTTTCGGTAATCATGTGTCTTCCGGGCTGTACCCCAATCTCCAAGGTCGGACGGGAGGACACATCGTATATCACGTTGAGCGGAGGATGATCTGGGTTCTATGAGTCGAGGGCTTACGTGGCTGTGGGCTCTCTATATTGGGACTCTCCCATTCCATCTGGTGTGGACCCTGCTGGGGTTGAATACCAAGTTGCAGCCGCCAGAGCTTATCTTTCTGGCGCTGGTGCTCGTGGCCATTGTCGTCTACCGGCGCGGTGAGGTCCGCGCCCGTCTAGGGGCGTCGACATCGCGGTGGTCTTGTGGGGCTTCGCCAACCTCCTTGCGCTCGCGATGACGCGTCTCGAGCCCTATGTTGACCAACGCGCCGGAGCGACAGACGCCGGGGCTTCGGGCGGGGCAGATTGTGGCCGGCGGTCCGATCCAACGGTTCCGCTGGAGAGACGAGGAGTGGGTCCTGATGCCGACCACCTATGTCTTCAATAACCAAGCCAGCGTGGAGGCGGTGCGCCGCACATGGCCGTGGGGGGGTTGGGTCGGCCGGTCACAACGCCTTCGTATCGGTCTTATAGCAGGAGTCTGCGTATCCAGGGTCCATCATCTTCACTGACCCGCACACGCGGCAAGTGGATCGAGCGCAGTCATTTGGTTCGCGGTAGACTCCCTATTTGACTGTATCAGCTGCGAGATCGGTCTAGCCGCCCGTGGCAAACGTCCCGCGTCGCACCGAGACCGACACTTGATCCGGCCGAACGAGGCCTGAAGAGAGAAAATGCCGGCGGTATGTGACCGATGAACAACGCGGATCGGCCGGATCAAGTGTCGGTCTCGGTGCGACGCGGGACGTTTGCCACGGGCGGCCAGGGCCGGTTCTCGAAGGAGGGAGTACGCGTGGAATCTGCGGATGGCGTGACACGGGTCGGGACGGGGGGGTGTTGTGGCGGTCGCGTGGTGCGAGTGTTCCTCGCGTGGATACTCGTGGTTCCCGCCGTGGCCGGTGGTCAGGGCTGGGGTCAGTTCCGGGGGCCGACCGCCAGCGGTGTTGTCGCCGATAATCCTCGACTGCCAGACGAGTGGAGCAGTACGACGAACGTGCGGTGGCGCGTGCCCGTTCCCGGACTGGCGTGGAGTTCGCCGGTGGTCGCCAACGGGTTGGTTTTTGTCACGACGGTGGTCAGCGACGGTGAGGTCGAGACGCCGGAAGGCGGATGGTATGGCGGGGGCGAGCGGGACGCGCCGCCCGACCAACATCATTGGCTAGTGTATGCCCTTGACCTCGAGTCAGGCGAGCCCCGGTGGGTCACCGAGGTCCACAGTGGTGTTCCCCAGACGTCGCATCATTTGAAGAACACGTTTGGATCCGAGACACCGGTGACTGACGGGGAGCTTGTGTATGTGTTGTTTGGAAACCTCGGCCTTTACGCGCTCGACGTTGGCGGTGCAGTGCGGTGGTCGGTCGAATTGCCGGCCGCCTCAACCCGAAACGGGTGGGGCACCGCGTCGTCGCCCGTGCTTCACGACGGGCGTCTCTACGTCGTCGTCGACAACGAGGATCAATCATATTTGGTCGCGTTTAGCGCCGAGACCGGAGCTGAGCTCTGGCGCGTGGAGCGTGACGAAGGCAGCAACTGGTCGACGCCGTTCGTGTGGGAGCATTCTGAGCGGACGGAGATCGTGACGACCGGGACCGACCGGGTGCGCTCCTATGACCTCGCGGGCCAGCTACTGTGGGAATTGTCTGGGATGTCGACTATCGTCATTCCTACTCCCACCGCGGCCCACGGTCTTCTCTATATCGAGTCCGGGTATCTGGCCGATTTCTTGCGACCGGTCTATGCGATTCGTCCTGGCGCGGCTGGGGACATTTCCTTGCTTGAGGGGGAGACGAGTAATGACTACATCGTGTGGTCGCTTGCGCAGGGAGGGTCCTATCATCCGTCCCCCTTGGTCTACGGCGACTACTACTACACACTCTTGGACCGGGGCATGATGACCTGCCACGACGCGCGGACCGGCGCCGAGATCTACGGTCGACAACGGATTGTTGTTGGGGAGGGATTTACAGCGTCTCCATGGGCCTACAACCACAAGATCTTCGCCCTTAGTGAAGAGGGGACGACGTATGTCATCGAGGCGGGTCCGGAGTTCCGGGTTGTGGGCGAGAACCGGCTTGATGAATTTACCATGGCCACCCCTGCGATTCTGGATGACAGCCTAATCATCCGAACCGCGGAAGCGGTCTATCGTATTGCCCAAGACTAGGCCGGGCCCCGCCCTATCCGACTATCTCGCCGGACGTCGGAAGACCGTGATGCCGTCTGGAGTTGCCAGAAAAACGTAACGTTCGGTGACCGAGAGCTGAGTGGCGTCGTCAGGAACCGCCTGCGCCAGGAGGAGCACCGGCCGGGTCGGCTCCGAAACATCAAACAGCTCAAGTGCGGACTCGCTGACGACATAGACCTGGTGTCGCCAGATGGCCACCCCACGAGGACTTCCACCGGTGGGCACTGTGGTCGCGATCATCGGGGCTGACGGGTCCGAGAGGTCGACGATCTGCAATCCGGCAGCGGGGCTGACGACAGCTACGAATGCCAGGGCTGACTGGTCTTCGGAGCGCCCTTGCGGAACGATGACACGGGTGATCGGGTCACGGCCCAGTGACAGCGTCCCCCGGACCGTGGGGGTGGCCGGTGATGACGCATCGAGCACGATGAGTCCGGCCGGTTGGTCGGCGACAAAGACGAGATGGTCTGCGGCGCCGATTCCGCGCGGAAACCCATCCGACAGATATTCCCCGATCCGGTCAAGTTCGGACGTGTCGACGACGTCAAACCCTAACGAGTTGTCGGCGACGACGACCCACGGCCCGGACGCGGCCACCCCGACGGCTTGTCCACGCGTGCGGAATCGTCCAGTTAGCGCCACGGTAGCCTGGTCTGCAAGGTCCAAACGATACAGTCCGTCGTGGCTGTTGGCCACCCAGCCCACCTGGGACTCGACGACGAGTCCCAACACCGGTTGGGCGAACTCGTGTATCTCTGTCATCTCCCATGAGCCACTGTTACTCAGGTCGACCATACGCAGACTCCCACCGTGCGTCGCGACAAGGACACGATCACTGGCGGCAAGGAGATCGACCTCGCCCGGGACCGAGGCCAACGTCTCCAGCCGGGCGGTTTGCCCATCTGCGCCTGCTACGATCACGAGCGAGATAATGAAGACGGTGGCGCACAGTTTCACGTGTTTCTCCCCTGCCGTGTGCGGGCTGAATTGGCTGTGGCTCCGATGGTGTCCGTCGGCATTGTATCGCGCCAATTCACTCGCGCCGGGGTCGAGCCAATACCGATGATCGTGATGAAATTTGGTGGAAGCTCGCTCACCACCAGTGATGCGCTGACCCGCGTGAGCGGTCTCGTGGCCGAGCGGGTGTCCCGCCAGCCGGTCGTGGTGGTCTCGGCAATGGGGGGGACCACGGACGTTCTTGTCTCAGCCGTTGGCTACTCGATCGCTGGAAACCGACAGGCGGCTCGGCGCCAGGTTGCCGCCATCCGCGACGACGTGCTCCACGCGGCGGCTCCCGTCTTGTCTGAAATCGAGCCGCTCGAGCGGTTGATCGACCGACACTGTGACGAGATCGAGTCATCACTTGAAGCGCTCGCCGTCGTCGGGTCCACCGGGGACGGTGCGCTCACCGATGCCATCTTGTCGCATGGTGAGCGGATCTCCAGCCGCGTTATAACCCAACTGCTCACACAGCAGGGTGTCGACGCCGTGCATGTTGATGCTCGGGACGTGCTCGTGACTGACGACCGGTTTACCGAGGCCTCACCGCAATATGAGCCGACAAACGCCCAGCTTGCCAAACTCGTTCGTCCACGCGTCGAGGCGGGACAAGTCGTGGTCATGGGTGGGTTCATTGGCCGAACGGCAGATGGTCGGGTGTCAACTCTAGGGCGCGGGGGCTCCGATTTTACGGCGTCGATCGTCGGAGCCGGAATCGGGGCCAACGAGATCCAGATCTGGACCGATGTGGACGGGGTGATGACTGCGGATCCGACCGTCGTGTCAGACGCCAGACCGCTTCGGGAGTTGTCGTTCGCCGAGGCGTCGGAGCTTGCCTACTTTGGGGGGCGTGTGCTGCACCCCAGTACGGTGCTGCCGGCAATTGAGTGTGATGTTCCGGTTCGGGTGCTGAATTCTAGGAAACCCGAGGTCGAGGGCACGCTTATTATGGCCAGCTGTCCCCCCACGGAGATGACGGTCAAGTCCATCGCGTCGAAACGTGGGATCACGGTTATCGATATCCGCTCAACTCGGATGCTGATGGCGCATGGATTCTTGGCGGCCATATTCGAGGTGTTCGACCGGTTTGAAACTGAGGTGGATGTGGTCTCGACCTCGGAAGTCGGGGTGTCATTGACCATCGACCGAACCGACCGGTTGGAGAAGGTGGTCAGTGCATTACGGAGCTTTGCTGAAGTGAGCTACGCCGGAGGGCAGGCCATCGTGTGCCTCGTGGGCGAGTCCCTCGATCGTACCCCGGGGGTGGCCGCTCGCATCTTCTCGGCGCTGCGTACCATTAACGTGCGGATGGTGTCCCAGGGAAGCGCTCGAACCAATGTGAGTCTCGTCATCGACGAACGCGACGTGGACCAGGCGGTCAATGCGTTGCACACGACGTTCTTTTCCATGAACGAGTTGGATGATGTCGGCTAAGGGCGGTGGGATGGCGAAGGTGGTCAAGCACCATTATCGCGACAAGATGATGCAAGGGATCGGGGTCGCCGCGCTCGCGGCGGTGCCGTGGTGGCTGGGGCGTGATCAGCGCGGTGGGACCAGTGTCTTCGAGCTCATCGCGCTCGTCTTACTGGGCGGCTTTGGGTTCGTGCACTTGTTCATGTCACTGTTGATGTGACACGTAAGCACTATACGTGCTGGTGGGGCCCGTTTGTTCCGGTCCAGTGGGTACGCGGGCATCTGGGTGACGTGGTTGGGCTTGAGATCGTGGGGTCTCGATGGCCCGGTGCGTCATATGTGGTTCGACTCCATCGGCGAACCGGCGTGCCTATCCGCGTCGATGCCCACAAGACCGCAGACGACGCCCAGCGGGCCGCTCGGTGGCTTGCCCATACGCTTGAAACCCAGGTATTGAATCCTCAGGACCCGCGTGCGACGCTCAACATCGGGGGGCGGTTCTGATTCGGAGGTAGGAGTGCGTCAGCTCATCGGTGTGTTGATGATGTGTGCCGTGGCGACGCCGGTGACGGCGCAACGGGCCCAGGACCCTGCGGCGGCGACGGTCCTGATCCGCGTCGAGGTCGTGTTTCGTGCGCAGTCGTCCGGCACGCCGAGCGCCACGTTTGTCGCCTCCGTGCTGACCACGGAACCGGCGATCGATCCTGCGCTGTTATCTATCGCGGCCAATAACGTGCCGTTTGTGTCGCTCGGGGACTCCGATGCGGTAACGGTTGGCCAGCCGGTTCGAGTGTTGGGTTTTCCGTTTGGCGGCGCGATTGACACATTACTTCAGACTGCGAGTCCGGCCGGGGGGCCGCAGATCAGCACTAGCGTCGGAACGCTGTCGGCGGTTCGCCAACGAGCGTCGGACAACGTGAACGCAAGGTTGTCGATGGACGCCGTCATCAATCCCGGTAACAGCGGTGGTCCGCTGGTGGATGCGAATGGCTACGTCGTGGGTGTGGTCCAGCTGGAGGTGAATCGAGGCGGTCAGGAGACCCGTCTTGGATTTGCCCTCGGGGTGAACCACGTCGTCACAATGGTCCAGGCGATGGGGCTTGACCGGTTCCTTCCGGTACCACGACTGACGTTGGGTGCGATGCAGGCGTTCGAGGCCGAAGGGCTTCGGGCGCGGTTGCCAATCGGGAGCGAGCTCTTTGTCGTCGCGCCCGCGCCGCCGGGGGGCAGTCTGGCGCCCCCGGGTCCCGACCTGGCCCTGCGGGTGACGCGGGTTCCCTCGTCCTGGGCCCCGCAGCGTCTGGCGCAGGAATTGGTATCGACTCAAACGTTCGAAACCGCTGGTCTCCGGTCAACACGGCAGGAGCGTGGCTCAGGTGAACGAGTGGTGGGGAGTGCGACGGGGGTTGACGCCAACGGCGAGCCGATTGACGCGGAATACGTTGTTGTTGCGTTGGGAGATGAGCGGCTGGTGGCGCGCTACGTCGGGGCGCCGGACGTCGTGTCGTTCAATCGATCGATCCTCCGGAGGTCGTTGGAGAGGATCTAGCTCGAACGGCTCCGGACGGTACCATTCGACCCGTCCCCTGACGCGTCGGATGGCTGGATGAGGTGGCCAAGCCTGACACGGGAGCCGCGTCGTTAGCGCCAGTCGTCGATCGCGAAAACGTCCGGCCGGTGATAGCCCTGTGCGTGTGGGCGGTGCATACAGACGCCCTGGATCTGTGTCCGAAAACCGCGTGCACGCATCGTCTGGTAGGCTCGCTCTCGGGCCAAGCTCACGCCCGCGTCCACGCGGGGCAGGCGCTTACTACGGGCGAGACTCATACAGGCGGTCAGCAAGCGCTCGAACCGGGTCTCGACACCTGGGCCCGGCCGCGCGGCGCCAAACTTGACATAGCAGGCACCCGCGCCGGCTTCCGTGCCGGCGCCACAATGACACACGGCAAAAGCCTCGAGCCGGTCACCGGCCCAGACCAACACGGTATCTCCCAGGGCTTGAGTCTGAACGGCCCGGACTTCGCGGGTGATGTCCAGGCCCTCGAAGATCTGATCCGTCAGCTCACAGCAGGCCCGGAGAACGTCGGACCGGTGTGCCTCGTCCATGTCGCTATAGCAGCGGTGGACCTCCCTTGAGTCCTCGCGGGCGGTGGGCTTCGACATGACGGCGGTGAGATACCGCGGCCAGAACCCGAATTTCTGGTAGAGGGTCACGTGCTTCGGGATGTGAGGAAAGGTAAACAACCCAGCATGGGTGGTGTCCCACATAGCGAACAGGGCCATCGTGCGTGCGAGCAGTTGTGTTGCGGCCCCCTGGTTCCAATACTCCGGGGCCACCGTCAAGGGGCCGAAGAAGGCCACGCTGCCCCACCGGGTTGCAACGTTCGATCCCACCAAGAGGTCGTCCGCCACCGCGGCGAAGACGGTTGACGGGTCGGCCCGCCAGCGGCTCCGAATGTAGTTCCGGTCGGACATGAAATGGTCAGGTTCCGGGGCTCCGAGGAGGGTTCCAAACGCTCGTTGCATGACCTGTGTCGCCCGGCGGAGGTCGTGTTCACCGAGGAGGCGAACCTCGATCCCTGGTCTGTCCGTCTCTCGTCTTAGGTCCATTGGCTACTTTCTTGTCCGCGGACGTACGAGATTCACACGATAGAATGTGGGGCCGGTGACTTGATGATCACACAGCGAGATCTTGAAAAGAGTCACGCGGATGGGGTGAGCCAAACCGTCGTCTTCCGCATTCCGCTCTCGTATCGCGACGTCAAGCGCTCCGAGCGAGACTCAATCGTCTGTGACGCCTGGGACCGTTTCCGGCTCGTCGGCAAAAAGACCTGTACCCCAGCCAGCTCTCCGGCGGTCAGCAACAGCTGGTTGCCGTGGCCCGCGCCGTCATCGACAGTCCCAAGCTGATGCCTGGCGGACGAACCCACCGGGAATCTCCACACGGCACCGGGACAAGAGATCATGAAGCTATTCACCAAACGCAACCAGGACGGCACCACTATTATTCAGATGACGCACTCCGAGTCGAACGCTGCCTACGGGCGTCGCGTCGTCAACTTATGTGACGGCTGGTTGATGAACGAGTAAAACCTCGAAATCCGCGGTGCATCGTCGGCCCAGTCCGCACCGGGACCATACCGTATTGCGGTCGTCTGGGGCCTCTTGCTTGATAGTCATGACCGATACGATTCTTCGACGTATGGCCGATTTCGACCTGACCGAGACACAACGTCAGGTGAGAGCGGCAGTTCGTGAGTTTGCCGAACGCGAGATTCTCCCCACGGTCGAGCAGAATGAGCGAGATGGACGGTATCCACGAGAGTTGATCTCGCGTCTCGCGCCCCTGGGCTACCTCGCACCGCTCATACCGGAGGAGTACGGCGGCTCGTTTAGCGATGTCGTGACCTACGGCATCGTGTGCGAGGAGTTGGCGCGGGTAGACTGGGTCGTCGCCTCGGCCGTCTCTGTCGCTAATTCTCTGGTAGGGAGTTCGATTCTCCGATTTGGTACCGAGGATCAGCGACAGCGTTGGCTACCACCCCTGGCCGCTGGGGAGATGCTCGCGTCGGCGTGTCTGACTGAGCCTGGGGGGGGGACTGATCTCGGGTCACTACGGACCCGAGCGCAGGAGGTCGATGACGGTTGGGTGCTGACCGGTAGCAAGGTCTTTATTTCGCACGCGGCCGAAGCCGGGGTATTTGTCGTACCGGCCACGATTGATCCCTCGAAAGCTCATCGCGGGGTCACGATGTTTCTGGTCGAGCCGGACCGTCCCGGGATCGAGATTCGACCGTTGCCCATGCGAACACTCCAGCGGGACAACATCGCCGAGGTGCATTTCTCAGAGGTCCGAGTCGGACGCGACGCGTTGTTGGGCGAGCGGGGACGAGGTTTCCCGATTCTCGGCGCCGCGCTCGACACCGGAAGGTTCTCGGTGGCCGCCCGTTGTATCGGTCAGGCCCAGCGTGCGATCGATCTCACGTTGCCCTATGCGCGTGAGCGGCGCGCGTTTGGCCGGGCAATCGGTGAGTTTCAGATGGTGCAGCAGAAGGTGGCCGACATGATCAGCCGGACCGAGGCGGCCCGGGCTCTCGTGTACCGGCTTGGTCGTATGAAGGACGCTGGGTTGGAGCGGTGCTCGATGGAGGCGTCGATGGCCAAGCTGCTCGCCAGCGAAGCGGCGACTCAAAATGCGCTCGATGCCATCCAGATTTTTGGTGGGTACGGATTCTCCGCCGAATACGAGGTCGGGCGATTGTTGCTTGAAGCGAAGACGTTGGAAGTGGGGGAGGGGACGAGCGAGCTCCATCGCAAGCTCATCGCCGAGTTCGGTCTCGGGCTTCGCTGATCCTACTGCTTACCGCCTTGCTCCGGAGCGCCCGTTCTGCTGACAGCCGGGTCGACCAGGGGCGCGGCTTCAGCCGCGGCCGCGTTGTCCTGTCGCGCCATCGTGACCCGAATCACTTCCTCGAGAGTCGTGGCACCGTCGGCGACGCGCGCCAGACACGCGTCACGAAGAGTAACCAGACCGTTTCGTTCAGCCAGCTCGGTGAGTTCAAGCTCCGAGATCTTGTCGCTCATCATCGCCCGGAAGTCGTCGGTCATGACGAGTAGCTCGTAGATACCCAACCGGCCGTGGAAACCGGTGTCATGACAGTTGTTGCACCCTCGCCCGCGGAACACTTGTGCCGGCGCTTCACCTGGAAACAGATGTTTGTAGGCGCGGGGCGTTGCATTCGCTTCCTTTCGATCCCCATTTCGATTAGACGGGTCACCGTGGCCACGGAACTGTTGGTGTGAAGGGTCGACAGGACCAAATGCCCCGTGAGTGCCGCTTCGATCGCCGTTTCCACCGTCTCCGAGTTCCGGATCTCGCCGACCATGATCACATCCGGGTCCTGCCGTAGAATCGCGCGCATCCCACGCGCGAACGTGAAGCCCGGCTTGTGGTTGGTCTGGCCCTGGTTGACGCCGGCGAGCCAGTACTCCACCGGATTTTCGATGGTAATGATGTTCTTTCCTTTTTCAGCGATCTCGGCCAGGGCGGCGTAAAGGGTTGAGGTTTGTCCACTCCCGGTCGGTCCGGTGACGAGCAAGATCCCTTCCGGACGACTGATCAGCCCACGAAATTCTCGAGCGCCGGACTCGTCATGAGCCCACCCAAGGACAGCTGAAAATTCGAGCGGTCGAGGAGTTGGAGGACTGCCTTCTCACCCCAGATTGTGGGATAGGTCGAGCTTCTCATGTCCAGGCCGCGTCCACTGATGGTGGCACTAAAGCGGCCGTCCTGTGGGAGCCGGTGCTCCGCGATATCCATGCCCGACAGCACTTTGATCCGCGCGATGACGGCCGGGGCTACGGCCAGCAGCGGTTGAGCGACGTCATGGAACGCGCCGTCGATCCGGAACCGGACACGTAGATTGTTCTTTGAGGGTTCGAGGTGCACGTCGCTGGCCCGGTCCGCCACCGCTTTGGCGATGATACGGTCGACCAACTTGACCGCGGAGCGCTCGGCGGTTTCGTCGTGCAGATCCATTTGTGGGGTAGGGACGTTGATGATGACCGTGTCCACCTCTTCCGCGTCGTTCACGCTGTTGAATGTCGAACCGTAGTACTTGTCGAGCGCGACCTGGCTCTCGGTTTCCATGGCCACCATCGTCTGGATGCTGTATCCCGACGCGAACCGAAGGTTGTCAAGCGCGTACAAATCCTTTGGGCTCGCAATGGCGACGACCAGCGTCGAGCCGATCTGGAGAAGAGGGAATGCCATATGCTTGCGGGCCACCTTCTCGCTCAGACACCACACCGCGTCAGGGTTTACCGTATAGGCGTTCACTCGGGTCGCGGGCACCCCGAGCTGAGCGCTCAATGCATCGAGTACCGCCTCTTGGGTCGTGAACCCCATTTCGACTAATACCTGGCCTAGCCGTCGTCTGGTGTGCTTCTGGCGTTTCATCGCCTGGCGAAGCTGCTCGGGCGAGACCAGTTTGCGCTCGAGCAATATCGCACCAAGCGGTGGAGCTTCTCCGTGTGGTCCGGTTGTGGCCGGGCGCATGGCGGGTATCGAGGTCCCGAGTCCGGGAAGTGAAGTGGCGGTCGGAGGTGTGGCCGGAGCCTGCGGTGCGCGTGCCTGGAGAACGACTTTCTCCTGAGGTGCTTCGACGAACAGTCCGGTCACGTCGATGCGCGACGTCTCGAGGGGGAGGGGGTCGTCGCCGGGGAGCGACAAGGATAGGTCACCAGCG
>JAYZGM010000335.1:0-7327 GCA_036336225.1 Acidobacteriota bacterium
CCCCATCGCCAGGAGCACCATCCACCCGAAAATCCGTTCGATAAACCCGCCACTGCGATCCCGGGCGCGCGGCACACGCGGGGCCAACTGGGCGGCCCCAGACACAGTCACCCCAAACTCTTCGGCCGACACCGCCACGAGCGCCGCACTGATACGCAGCATCCCGGCTGAATACTCACCCGCCGTGAGCAGCGGGACGGCGGTATCGAGAATGGCCCCCGCCCGTCCATCAGGCAAGAACCCCTCTGCTCCGTACCCGGTCTCGATGTCGATGTCCCGTTCCTCGATCGCGAGCACGACGATGATGCCTCGGTCTGTCTCGCGGTCCCCAACTCCCCATTCGGTCGACAAACGCACCCCGAACGCACGAATCGGCTCACCACCCAGCGTTGGCATGGTCACCACCACGATGGCCACCCCGGTCTGCTGATAGAGATCGGTGTGGAACCGTTCCATCGTGACGATATCGGGTGGATCCAGAACACCGGCAACGTCATGCACGGAGCGGTCAGCGTCACGGACCGGTATCGGTATCTGCGCTGTCGTGGATAACGGGACCAACAGACAGACGAGCGTCCCCACGATCACCCCGACGCCGACGCTGCGGGAGCGAGCGTCCAACCACGACGCAGGACGCCCGTCCGTCGGACGATGCTGCGACCGGGAACCGCATCGCAGATCGTGCGCGGAACCCAGAGCCCCCGGTATGCAATTTTGAGTAACCCATGTCCATTGGGCGAAAGTGACCACGACGCTAATATATTGATTCAACACCAGATATGACGATATCACAATTTACTTTCGCTTGACATTCGCTTGGCGCGATCCTAGAATACGCACCAGGCTGTACACGAGTTGCCAGTTGCCGCGAGCAGCTAACCCACAATTGAGATACGTCGATAGCCCGAGGGGTATTCATCCATGCCGGAAGACCGAAACCTGCGTGAACGTGACAAAGCCATCGATCTCGCGGTGGGGCAAATCGAGAAACAGTTTGGCAAAGGCGCCATCATGCGTCTTGGTCAGAATGCCGTCACGACGCTTCCGCACATTTCGACCGGCTCGATCAGCATCGATCATGCGTTGGGCATCGGCGGCGTGCCACGGGGACGAGTCGTGGAGATATTTGGGCCGGAAGCCTCAGGCAAGACCACCCTGACGTTACAGGTTATTGCTCAGGCTCAGAAAACCGGCGGTACGGCCGCGTTTGTCGATGCCGAACACGCGCTCGATCCAGCCTACACCACCAAGCTTGGGGTGAACCTCGACGATCTCCTCGTCGCGCAACCTGACAACGGCGAGCAGGCGCTCGAGATTGTCGAAGTCCTCGTCCGGTCGGGCGGAGCGGATGTCGTGGTTGTCGACTCGGTGGCAGCTTTGGTGCCACGTGCCGAAATCGACGGAGAAATGGGCGACGCACAGGTCGGGCTGCAGGCACGGCTCATGTCCCAGGCGCTCCGCAAACTGACCGCCGTCGTGGCCAAATCAAAGACCTGTCTCGTGTTCATCAACCAGCTGCGCGAGAAAATCGGCGTGATGTTCGGTAACCCTGAAACCACGACCGGTGGTCGTGCACTCAAGTTTTACTCATCGGTCCGACTCGACATCCGTCGTATCGGGGCCATCAAAGACGGCGACCAGGTGGTGGGGAACCGGACCCGCGTCAAGGTGGTGAAGAACAAAGTAGCGCCACCATTTCGCATTGCCGAGTTTGATCTCATGTATGGTGAGGGTGTCTCGCGCGAGGGCGATCTGCTCGACTTGGCAGTTGAACGCCGCATCGTCGAAAAGAGTGGCACGTGGTTTTCGTACGAGGGCGAACGACTAGGTCAGGGTCGCGAAAAAGTCAAACTGTTCCTGAAACAGAACCCCGGCACCTTCGAGGCGATCGACACGCGAGTGCGAAAAGAACTCGGAATGACGATTGCCGTCAAACCCAAGACCGAAACCGTGAGTGCCTAGTGTCCTAGTCGCTGTCTATTCTGGCTTCCGGAAGAGCACGATCCGGTTCGTATTCGTGCCCTTCCGGTTGTTCGACACACCCCAGCAATTGGCCGTCTTTGTAAAAAATTGGTCGTTGATGACAACGGCGACCGCCTCGAGACCGGCAGCCATCCCACACGGCACGACGGCATCTTCAAGCCTGATTGTGCCCCCCTTCACGTCGCCCACCTCGAAGGCAACATAGCCACCTGGCGCCACCACCCGCTGCAACTCGAGAAAGACCTCCTTCATCGCCAAGCGCCATGTCTCCAACGTGCGCGCGATGGTAATCGGCACCGTCTCCGCCTCGATCCCGCAGAACCACCAGCGCAGCCAGTTGTCCGTCGCATAGTCGACCACGTCGAGAAACGGCGGGGAGGTCACGACAAGGTCCACTGACCCAGTGCGAATCCCATCCGTCCGCGCAGCAGATCGAACAAGCAGCGGAGTTCTGGCGCCGGTCCCGGCCAGCCGCCGTCGGGTCGTCGCGTCACAGCCGCGAAGTAGCGACCGGGTCTTCCGAAGGATGAGGCTCGCGACATCGCGTCGTGGCGGTATCTGGGCACGACGCGCGTTGATCTTGACTTGGGACGCAACCGATACCGCCTGGTTCGGAGGCAACGTATAGACTGAGAAAAATCCACGAGAATGGCCCGTGAGACGATTCACCGCGACCATCTCGATCCACTCATCGACCGAGTCAGCGGTGCCGGCCTGTCGACGACGACCGAGATACTTCCGGAGTGCGCAAATCGCTTGTAACGTCTCGGGATGATAGAAGACGGTGAGGTCGTCCGGTGGGTTGACCTCCTCGTGTAAATCGATCACCGCCAGCCTGGCTTCTACCTCTTCCAGCATGGGGGGAGACAACCGCGGTTTCGTCAACACGACACTCAACGGGTTGACGTCACATCCCACCGCTCGGCGGCCAAGAAGCGCCGCCTCGATGATGGTGGTCCCGCGCCCCATAAACGGGTCATAGACCACGTCCCCGGGCACGGTGAGACGCTGCACAAAGAAATCCACCAACTGTGGTTTGAAGCACGCACGGTAGGACACTTCGTGCAGGCTGTGCCCCGCCCGCTGCTTCCGCGTCCAAAATTCGTTGGTGAAGGTTGGGATCGATTCGAGCGCGGTCGTGCCCACCTGGGTTGGACGTCCTCCCCACGAGAAGCGCCTCAGTCCATTGAGGACCACGGACGTCCCCGCGCGAGTCTCTCGTTGAGGGAGTAACACCTGCCCGGAAACATCCGAGGCCGCGAGCGACAGCACTGATGGATTGGTAACCGTATCTTGCTCCATGAGACTCCCGCGCGCTGTACGAGGACACGCGCGAGAGGAGCACATGCAACCGCTTTCTTCCGCGAGCCCGCATCTCGCGCGGATGCTCCGTGGAGATTATGCAGCAAACACCGGTCACAAGACACACGGATACATGAGACTAGCCTTTGCGATGGAGGAGTCCACGTAGGAGGGCTCGGTCCGACGGCGTGAGCCGACCGGCAAACATCGTAAGCGCCTCGCCCGCGACCTGTCGCTGGGGCTGACCCAGTAGTCTCGTCAACGCGTCAAGCAAATCCTTGGTTTCCGGGTCGAGCCGCAGGGTCGTCTGGACATAGGTCTTGGTGACCGCGACACCGTCCTTCCCTGCCGGCGGACGACCCGGCCCCCGCTTTGGACGACGACGGGAGTCGACGGTCATCTCGCGAGACGCAGCCGTGCCATCACGGGGAGCAACGAGCCATGTTGAACTCGTGTGAGGCGAGCTACCTCCAGTCGGGTGCGCGACGAGTTGCAGAGTCTATCTCCCATCACTTCCAGTTATCGGACGATAACACCATAATTGACACTATTAAATTTCTTAATATTGTTGACATCAATAACAGACCAGCCTATGCTTTCGACAGTCTGGAGGCAAAGACGATGATTCCAATCCGGCGGCAACGCGATACACTAAGGCTGGTTTCGCAACGTGGGTCCGCCGGCTCAACCCCAGACGCCCGTCATATGCCGTCGCCGATCGACCGACTCAACGAGCTTCCACCACTCCCTCAGCGCGTCCCCGTACCCCGCCGGACCGGCGGATATGTGCTCGTGGTGGTCACACTCGTGCTAGTGGCGAATGCCATCGGGGGTGAGCGCGGTGTGGTGGCGCAGTTTCGGGCGAATCAAGAGCACGACGAGCTGCAACACACCATCGACCGTCTACGTGATGAGAACCGTCAACTACACGGCTATATGCGAGCACTGTCCAGCCAACCGCGGTTTCTGGAGGAACTCGCCCGACGAGAGCTGGGGATGATTAGACCGGGCGAACAGCTTTTTGTGATCAAAACGACAACCGACGCCCCTTCGCCCCCCACGGAGTCCGCGGAGCACCTCCTCGCATCCCGATAGCGCAAACCATCAACACCAGGCGCCAAAGACCGTAGAGCGTCGCCGCCACATTACTTCGTTTCGGGACACAGAACGGCGCGGAGTGTCTCGGCCGACTCGAGCGTGGTCCACCCGGAGAGTTCCGCGAGGAGATTGGCCTGGATTGGTGAAAGACGAGTCAACGCCCCGGAATTCTGGCCGATGGTTCGGTAGTGCGGAAACCATGCCACGGGACCATCGGCGCGGTCGAGCTGCGTAGGCAACAACTGCCGAACCTCATCCGGAATACGCTGCTCCCACTGCGCGACGCGATGGGTGTACATCCAGCACGTGGACACATCCCATCCCCCATCGATACCCCACCACGAATTGGCGTGCACCTTGAGTCGTAGTTGCGTGACAAGCGGGCGGCCTTCTCGCTGCGCGGTCTGCCAGCTCGATACCAGCGTTTCGTAGGCCTCACGGGAAAACACGTGGTTGTTTGGTCGCTCGGCGTCTGGCTGTCCGAAGAGCGACGGAAGGGCGGGGTCGACCTGCCCGGGGCTGGGCCAGTGGGTGGGGTCGTAATCCGGTGTCAATGGCCACACGGAATTGAGCGCGATGACCAGCCGCGGGATACGCCGCCGGAGCATTGGGAGACAACCCAAGGGGTCCACGTCGCCTCCGTCCGTCAACAGATCCCAGCCCCCCACCGCCCCCCCCTCAAAGGGTGGCATGGTCCAGGTCACGGCGTGCGGATAGTAAGCAACGTCACGGTCGGGCGTGTTGAACGCGCTGCTGGCGCCGATGATCTCCGCCAGGGCAAATGGAGAGTCGCGCGGGACGACCCGGACCACGCCGTCTACCTCCGTCGGATGCTCGGGCGGATCGCACCCAAAACCGACCGTCTCGACATAGCTGCCTCCGACGACACGCCGCCCCGCCACGGGATCAACTAGCACCCGTCGCTGCGGCGTCCCGGCGGCAAAAGGGGTGAACTCGACGGGCACCAGATGCTGCGTAGCAGAACGAGTCTCCGGCCAGCGGAGGGTGGCATGCACGACCGGACAGGGCCGAGCGACGCGTGGTGCGCATCCGGGTAGACGGCGCTCGTCGCCGTGACAAAGCGCAGGGCCCGCGTGGAGAGGGATGATTCCGGCTGTGCTCTCGTCTAGACCATATGGCCGCAGAAAGACCTGCCCGACGGCTCGTGTCCAGACCTCCCCAGCCGGAACCGACCGGTCGGTCTCGAGCGCCTGCAAGGTTTCACGAAACGAGTGAGTCGAGGGGTGCAGTAGGGACGACGGCTCCACCACGGCGAGCCGCGTACGTGTCAGCTGGTCCGGTGGCGTGACCTGCCCGAGCCGGTCTGCTCCGTCAGCCGCGAAGAGATACGGGACAACCGCCCACGAACTCCCCGAGACGGTGGAGAGATAGCCAATCTCGTCGAGCAGCCCGAGCGCCGCCAGCCCACGCAGCTGGCCGACCGTCGCCACCATGGATCGTGTGCCGCCCCCCGAGAAGCACACTGCGGTCGGCCGAAGTGGATCCTGCGACACCCCGGGCCGCTGCTCAGGCGCCGTGCCCGGCCCGCCATCGCGCCACACGCGAACCGGTACCGGCGCCCGCCGGTTTACCGTGCCGGGTACTCCATCGTCAACGGATCCGGTAGCGGGATCCGTTCCACGGCCCCAGGGCTCAACGCCTCAAGCACAAACTCCGGCCGCTCTGGGTCACCGGCCACGATCGCGTCAAGGTTGCCCACCACGAGAATCGCCAACGCCTCGGGATCGAGATAACGCTGAGCGACGTCGAGGACATCGTCGGCCGTCACCGCCGCGATGTTGTCCCGATACGAGGCCAGATAGACCGGGTCTCGTCCCGTGTACTCATCCCCCGCGAAGAGCCCGGCCGTCGACGCGGCGCTAGAGAAATTTCGCGTGAAGGTCTCTACAAAAGAGGCGACCGAGTTCTGCAACTCCTCGGCCGTGACCTGCTCCGTGCGGATCCGTTCGATCTCCTCGAGAACGATCGCGGTAGCGCGCGCCACCGTCTCACTTCGGGATTGGAATCCGGCTTGGAACACACCCGGGTAGTACACCCCGACCCCGAAGTTCGAACTCGCGCTGTAAGCGAGCCCCTCGTCCGATCGCACACGGGTCAACAGCCGCGCACTAAAACCGCCACCACCGAGAATGTCATTCATCACCAAGAGCTTGTAGCGATCCGGGTCGTCCCGGGTCGTGCCCAAATGTCCAATGGCAACGCGGCCCTGATTCACCTCGGGTTTGTCCACCAGATACAACCCAGGCTTCGGCGTGAAACCCGGCGCTGGTATCGGCGGCACCTCGCGTGTGCCTACCATCCAATCGCCGAGGCGACGCTCAAGTTCCGCAAGTATGGCATCGGACTCCACGTCCCCGGACACCGCAAAGATAAAGTTCCCCGGATGGTAGTACTCGTGGTGAAACGCGACGAGATCGTCGCGCGTGATGCTCTCGACCGACGCACGGGTACGGGGTCGGGTCGTGAAGTGCGCGTCTCCCCGCATGAGACGGCGAAACTCACGTCCTTCGATCGTGCCGGTCGCGTCGTTCCGTCGCTCCATCTGCTGGACGGCCTGACTCTTGGCGAGCGCGAGTCGGGCTTCATCAAACGCTGGGTTCCGCAGCATGTCGAAGAAGAGATCTAGACAGGCGTCAAGATCCTTCGTCAGACAGTTCAGGTTGGCGCGACCCGAGGTGGCCCCGATACCGCTGCCGATCTGAGCCGCCAAGAATGCCGCCTCCTCATCGAACTCGGCCGCGCCCATGCCCGTGGTCCCACCGGCCCGCATCTGACTCCCGGTCAAGCCGGCCAGTCCCACCTTGTCCGCTGGCTCAAGATAGCTCCCCGTACGCACCGTGACCGCCACCGTGACGAGGGGGAGCTCATGGTCCTCTACCACGAACACCGGGACACCATTCGAGAGCTCGTGGCGATGGTCGGC
>JAYZGM010000336.1:0-6419 GCA_036336225.1 Acidobacteriota bacterium
CACCCATACCGCCTTCTCCAATCTTGCGGGTCACATGCTACGAGCCGAACCGTGATGGTAATTCTGACATCGGGTCTAACCGCGAGTGATGTGTCCCGCGGCACACCACTAGCGCTTGACCGTGGCCTGGACCACACGTTCAATGGTAAGACCCTGCACCACGATCGAGAACACGACCACGATATACGTGGCCGCGAGAAGCTGGTCGCGCACCGGTGACGGTGGTAGGGAGAGGGCGAGGGCGACCGAGATTCCCCCTCGCAGCCCACCCCACGTCAGGACCGGGATCGCGCCGGGTGTGAAGTCGTACCAGCGCCCGAGCGCTCGAATCGGGATGCTCACACTGATAAACCTGGCGACCAGTACGAGTGGGATGGCGGCAGCACCAATCAGGACCATGGCCGGGGTCAGCGAGAGGGCGAACACCTCAAAGCCAATCGCCAGAAAGAGCACGGAATTCAAGATCTCATCGAGCAGGGACCAGAACGTCTTCACGTGGTCGCGCGTACTCTCGCTCATTCCAAACTGGGCACCGTGGTTGCCGATGAACAAACCAGCAACGACCATGGCAATCGGTCCCGACACGTGGAGCGCGAGGGCCAGCGCATAGGTTCCCATGACCAGAGCCAGGGTCATGAGCACCTCGAGGGTGTACTCATCAATGGTCCGCATCGCCCGATACGCACCATACCCAGCCACGAGGCCCAACCCCACCCCGCCGAGCGCTTCAGTTAGAAATAGCCGTACAATCCCGGCCCCCGTGAGCGCTTCGTCATGCCCACCCCCAGTCGCGACCACAACCAAGATGGTGAACAACACAACGCCGACCCCGTCGTTAAATAGACTCTCACCCGCGATTTTTGCTCCGAGGGTGTCCGGGACGTCGGTCTGTTTCAGGATGCCGAGCACGGCGATCGGATCGGTCGGTGAGATGAGCGCGCCAAACACCAGACAGTACGCCAACGGGATGTCGAGCCCGACGACGCGGCTCAGCCCGAAGGTGGTCACGGCCACCAGCCCCGTGGAGAGCAGGATGCCCCCGGTGGCGAGTGTCCCAATGGCCACCCGCCGGGCCATGAGATGGCTCACATCGACATGGAGGGCACCCGCGAAGAGCAGGAACCCGAGCATACCGGTCATCAAGGTGTCGTGGAAGTCGATCCGGATGAGGGTGTCTCGAACGGTCTGCTCGAGCCCGAGCATCGGGATGATGGCGTCGACCGCCAAGGCCGCAAACGACACACCGAGCGCAATGACAACCAACCCGATGGTGTGGGGCAAACGAAACCACCGATGATTTATCCACCCACACACGGCCGCCAGAGTCACGACAACGGCGACGAGATTGAAAACGGCGGTGAAAGACATTGATACGGATCCCTACCGGCGCGGTGTCGTCTTGCGCGAGGTCTTTCGTGGAACCCGGCGTTTCGGGGACGGCGTTGACGGGTCGTCGTCCAGGGCCCCGAGCGCCACGCTCCGCTGATACGCCGCAAGTACCGCCTTGGACAGCACCGTGCGGAACCCTCCCTTGTCCAGCTGATAGATGGCGTCGGCCGTCGTCCCACCCGGTGACGTCACAAGATTACGCATTTCGGCGGGATGGACGCTGGACCGATCCGCAAACGTGGCCGCCCCCCGCACGGTCTGAATGACCATCTGGCGGGCGTCCGCGCGAGACCAGCCGAGATGGACCGCCGCATCGATGAGGGCCTCCATCAGCATGAACACATACGCCGGCCCGCTTCCGCTGACCGCCGTGGCCTTGTCGAGAAACCCTTCGTCTCGGACATAGAGATGCTTCCCCAGCGCACCAAGCAGGGCGCCCGCTTGCTCGCGCTGGATGGCCGACACGGCGTCTGTGGCAGTCCAGACCGTCATGCCCTCACCAACCTGGGCCGGGGTGTTTGGCATCGTTCGCACGATAGACCGATGACCCAATCCAGATGCGATCGATGCGATCCTGGCGCCGGCCACGATGGAGACCACAAGGGCGGTGGGCCGAATAGCGCCCTGCAGGTCGGCATACACCGCGGACATGACCTGTGGTTTGACGGACAACACGACGACTTTGGCTTTTCGTACCGCGACCCGGTTGTCGCGTGTCGTTCGCACCTGGAACAGCTGCTGGACTTCGGCCAACCGCGTCTGATGCAAATCGGACGCGGTAATCGAACCCGGCTCGACCAAGTCGTGTCGTAAGAGACCACCAATCATCGCTTCGCCCATCGCACCAGCGCCGATGAACGAGACCGGCGTATTTCGCAGGATTGACCGTGTCAACAACCGCTCCTTTCCCCAAAGAACGAAGTGTGTATGTTACCGCCCCGCGGACACCGGCCGCGACGCGTCTTGGGCACCCTGCTACGATGTGCGTCGAATGGACCCACTGACGCACACTCTCGCTGGCGCGACGCTGGCCCAGACCCGTCTCGGCCGCGGGACGCTGGCCACTGTCACCTGCGTGGTAGGGGCGAATCTCCCTGATGTCGACGCGGCGACCTATTTTGTTGACAGCGACCTCGCGCTCGGTGTCCGCCGTGGTTGGACCCACGGAGCGCTGGCGATGGCCGTCTTGCCCCTCCTCTTGGCGGTGATCATGTCGCTCATCGACCGGGTTCGCTGTCAGCGGCTTGCGACTGCGACTCCCGTGCCGACCATTCGATTCGTGCTGCTGTCATACGTCGCGGTTCTCACCCACCCGGCTCTGGACTGGCTCAATACCTACGGGGTGCGGCTCTTGATGCCATTCGATGACCGGTGGTTCTACGGAGACGCCGTGTTCATCATCGATCCCTGGCTGTGGCTTCTCCTGGCGACGACGGTCGTGCTCGCTCACAGTAGCACCCGGATGCTGGTCATCGGGTGGATCGGCCTGGGGCTGGTCGCGCTGACGCTGGTCACCGGCGATCCACGCGCGCCGACCCTGGCCAAGATCCTCTTCGTGTTGGGTCTGGCGACCATTTGTGGTCTACGAGCATGGGGAGGATTTCAGCAACGCTTGACCGCAGTAGCTACCGCCTGTGTTTTCCTCGCGACTGGATACGCGACCGCAATGAGCGCGAGCTCTCGATTGGCCCGCCTCCAGGTGGAGACGTGGGCGCGAGCCCGGGGCGTCGAGCCGCGGCAGGTCATGATGAGCCCGGTCCCGGGTGATCCGTTTCGTCGACGCGTGTTGATGGCCGATGACCGTCACTATCATCATCTGGTGTTTGACTGGCGCGCCGGTGACCGGGTGCAACCCACCGAGTCACACATCCTCATCGGCCATGACCATCCCGCCACAGCTGCGGCTCTGACCGCCAAGCATGTGTGGGGACTATCGACCTGGACTCGGTTCCCGCGCTTTGACGTACAACCTCGTGAAGACGGCTACCGTGTCACGATCGCCGATCTGCGGTTCGGGTCGGCGGTCGTCGATGTCGACCGGAATCTCGTTCCTCACCCACCGGCCACATCCGAGAGACAACCATGATGCGATTCCCTACGATTTGTTTACTCCTGCTCCTTGGCACCGGCTCGGCCATAGCTCAGGTCGACGTGAATGAGATCTACGAGTTGGCCGAGCATCGGTATGCCGACAATGACGGCGTGCGAATTCACTACGTGACGCTGGGTGAAGGACCACTTGTTATATTCCTGCACGGGTTCCCGAACCAGTGGTACGACTGGCGCTATCAAATGGCAGCTCTGGCCGACGAGTATCAGGTGGCGGCGCTCTCACTCCGCGGATACAACCGAAGCGACAAGCCGAGTGGCGTCGACAACTACGACATGACCCATCTGACGTCGGACGTGGCCGCGGTCATCGCCGATCTGGGACGAGACCACGCCACGATTGTCGGTCACGACTGGGGTGGCATCATCAGCTGGTTCTTTGCAGAGCGGTATCCCGAGCTGACCGAACAGTTGGTCATCTTTAATCGACCCCACCCTCGCTCCAGGCGACGCGAAATGGCGCTCAACGACGACCAGAAACGTCGCAGCGCCTACATCGCCCGTTTTACGACCAACCCCGGCGACCTGGGAGGCATGGAACCCGAACGTCGCGCCAGTCGCTGGGAAGGTAGCGTCTGGTACGACCGCTATCTGGAGGCGTATCACCGGTCCGACTACGAAGCGATGTTGAACTACTATCGCGCATACTATCCTGCGCCCCCGTGGCTTCTCGAGGAATCGCCGATCGTTTCCATCGACGTACCGGTGCTCGAGTTCCACGGTCTGGATGACGGCGCGTATGTCAACGCCTCGTTGAACGACACGTGGGAGTCAATAGCCAAAGACCTGACGCTGGTCACCCTGCCGGGGGTCGGACACAACTCACAAAACACTGGCGACGTCGATTTTGTGACGAATTTATTGCATGCGTGGCTACGGCTCCAGACAGCAAGAGACTGATCACGTGGATGGTTTCTCTGCGGTGTCTGGTGCATACGTGCCAAAGCTCCACAGATGCCCTTCAAGGTCTTTGGCCATGTACTCGCGCGACCCGTATGGCGTATCCTCGAGCGCCATGACGATCTCGGCCCCTGCTGCTTTCGCGCGGTCATGGTGGGCGGTGACGTCGTCCACATGGACGTAAATCCCTTGGGTGACGCCACCGGCGGCCAGGGAAGACTTCACGTTCAGGCCATCATCTTCCGCCGTACCGATCATGACCACGCTCGCACCGTAACGAAGTTGCGCATGCGCCACGGTGCCCTTGGGCCCAGGCACCAGCATCTGCTTTTCGAATCCGAATGCCCTGTGAAGCCACTCGAACGCCGCGGCGGCGTTCTCGTAGCGAAGAAAGGGAAAGATTCTCGCAGTGTCGCGCATGACGGTGCTCTCAGTCCTCAACCCCCTCACGTCGGGCCGCCTGCCGGCCCCGACCCGAATCTCGGAGTCTCGTGAACTGTATCAGGAGAGAGAAGGTGCAGGATAACTACCGGACGCGTGTCTCCAACCAGTCGGGCGCACGCCGTTCCTGGTGGGGAGCAGTGTGGTCGATCACCTTGGTCACGCTAGCCCCGGCCACCCTCGTGGCGCAAAACGGGTCGAGTTTCATCGACGCAGACCGCTCGTTCATCGATTACACCGTTACCACCACGCGACCCGCCGTCTCGTGCCAATCGCTGATTGGACTCGGCGGATATGACTTCTCAGTCGTATCGGCGACACGATTTGCGGCAACCACCGCCACCCCCGAACATTGTCGTGTGTATGGCATCATCCGCCCCGAAATCCGATTCGGTGTTCATCTTCCGACCGGGTGGAACGGTCGCTTTTATATGCAAGGCAACGGGGGGTACGCCGGCAACGCGCCAGACGCCGACCCTACCTTGCAGACGGCCATGAGCGCAGTGGCACGCGGGTTTGCGGCAGCGTCGACCGATACTGGGCATGACGCACGCGTCGAACCACTCGGGACCTTTGCCCACAACAATCTGGCCAAGGAACTCGACTATGGGTTCCGGGCAGTTCATCTCACGGCAACCACCGCCAAAACACTGATCGCTGCCTACTACAGTCACGGAGCCCACTATTCCTACTGGGACGGCTGTTCGACCGGCGGCCGACAGGGCCTGATGTCCTCCCAACGGTTCCCCGATGACTTCGACGGGATCGTCGCCGGCGCCCCCGTGCAGAACTTCACGGATACCCAGATGGCCTATGTCTGGAACAACCAAGCGCTCGCTCGAACCCCACTCAGCGAGGAGAAAGTGGCGACGGTCGGAGCCGCCGTCTACGCCCGGTGCGACTCAATCGACGGACTCGAAGACGGCCTGATCACCGATCCACGCCAGTGCGACTTCGACCCCGCTGAGCATCTTCAGGCGTGCGACGGATCCAGCCCGGCGGCGTGTTTCACCCCCGGCGAAATCGACACGCTCTCAGCGATCTACGAGGGACCAACAAGCCACGGTCAGCAACTTTTTCCCGGACAGCCCCTCGGGGCAGAAGCTGGCGGAGGCTGGACCAACTGGATCGTGTCGGACCAGGCCCCAACCATCGGATCCCGATTCTCCGAAACGTTTTTTCAATTCCTGGCGTTCACTCCAGACGAACCGGAGTTTAACTGGCGGACATTCGACTTCAACACGGATCCGGACCGAGTGACGATTCGCGAGATTCTCGACGCGGTCGACCCCGACCTATCGTCGTTCCACGCGCGTGGCGGAAAGATGATCACCCACTTCGGGTGGTCCGACACCGCCCTCAACCCCATGATGAGCGTGAGCTACTACGAAAACGTGCAGGCCACGTTGGGGGCGGACACGACCTCGGACTTTTATCGTCTCTTCATGGTGCCGGGGATGTTTCACTGCCGGGGTGGCTTGGGCACCGACCGGTTCGATGTCATGACGCCGCTCATCAACTGGGTTGAAGCTGGTATCCCGCCGGACACGATTCCTGCCGCGCGGGTCGAAGACGAGGCG
>JAYZGM010000337.1:0-9128 GCA_036336225.1 Acidobacteriota bacterium
CGGCATAGCCCGGTTGCCATGATCGCCAGCGACCTCGCCGACCATCTCGGTGACGCGGTGCTTGCTCTAGACGGCCCGAAGCCGACCGAGCCGTTTCGCCACCTCCCCCATTCGCCCGTGAACGGCACGCTTTCTGGGAGCGAGGAGTACACGAGAACGAAGGGCAGACCGTGAACGAAGAGCATAGAGCCCCGAGTGAACCGCACACTTCGAATGGGGATCGTTGGTCCCCGAACGACGGGGATAGAGTCATCCGTAGTCAATCTGAAGCGGAAACGGCGACGATTGCCGCCGACCTGGCGCGCCGACTCCCCCACGGCACAGTGGTGTTGCTTGAAGGTGGATTGGGGGCGGGGAAGACCGCGTTCGTGAGGGGATTCGTGGCGGGAGTGGGGGTCGATCCTGACGAGGTCACCAGTCCCACATTTACGGTTATCCAGGAATACGGCGGTGGACGTGTCTACCACGTCGATCTTTATCGGTTGGAATCTGGTGAGGTTGACGATTTGGGTCTGGAGGAACTACCCGAGCAAGGTGCGTTCGTGTGTATCGAGTGGGCGGACCGACTGACGGATCCGGTGTCAGGAGCGATCTCGGTCCAGATTATCGACCAAGGAGACGACGTACGTGAGCTGCGGATTCGCTATTCTGATCGGTAGTTGGGTGCTTCCTTCGTGATGACGACATCGTGCACGTGGCTCTCGCGCATCCCGGCTGGAGTAATACGCACCATTCGGGCATTGCGCTGCAGGTCTGGAATAGTCTGGCAACCACAGTAGCCCATACCGGCTCGGAGGCCGCCGACGAGCTGGTGGATCATGGCGCCCACCGACCCCTTGTGTGGCACCCGCCCCTCAATTCCTTCAGGGACAAGCTTCTCGCCGTCCTCCGAGGGGCTGGCGAGGTCGTAGTCCTCCTGAAAGTACCGATCCCGGCTCCCGGCTCGCATCGCCCCGATGGAGCCCATCCCGCGGTATTCCTTAAAGCTTCTCCCTTGGTAGAGAATGAGCTCGCCCGGGCTCTCATCTGTCCCGGCAAATAGGCTTCCAATCATGACGGCGTCGGCACCTACGGCGAGTGCCTTCGTGATGTCGCCCGAGTATCGCACCCCACCGTCGGCGATAATCGGCACCCCGTGCGGTTGTGCCGCCTGGGCACACTCGGCCAGCGCGGAAATCATCGGCATGCCGATGCCAGCGATAACACGGGTCGTACAGATCGAGCCAGACCCGATGCCCACCTTCACCCCGTCTACCCCAAGCCCGATGAGGGCCTCGGTGCCTTCGGCCGTTGCCACGTTGCCTGCCACAAGTTCCACGCTGGGGAATCGGTCACGGAGCTGTTGCACCATGGTCATGACCCCGCGGGAGTGTCCATGCGCCGTGTCGATAACGAGCACGTCCGCCCCAACGCTCACCAACGCATCGGCTCGGACGACCGTGTCCTTTGCCACCCCCACCGCGGCGCCGACGCGGAGCCGACCCAACTCGTCTTTCGACGCCGTCGGGTACGTGATCATTTTTTGGATGTCCTTGACCGTGATGAGCCCCTTCAGTCGGAACTCTTGGTCGACCACCAGGAGCTTTTCTACACGATGGGCGTGGAGGATTGACTGTGCGTCTTGGAGGGTCGTTCCGACCGGGACGGTGATGAGGTTTTTCCGCGTCATCACTTCTCCGATCGGTCGGTCGATTCGTCCTTCGAATCGGAGATCACGATTGGTCAAGATACCAACGAGTCGGCCCTCGGTGCTCCCGTCTTGGGTGATGGGGACACCAGAAATACGGTACTTCTTCATCAGCTCGAGGGCGGCGATGATGCGATCGTTTGGCGAGAGCGTGATCGGATTCACGATCATGCCGCTTTCTGAGCGCTTGACCCGGTCGACCTCGGCGCACTGATCCTCGATGGAGAGGTTCTTATGAATGACCCCCATTCCACCGAGTTGAGCCATCGCGATTGCGAGACGCGACTCGGTCACGGTGTCCATCGCAGAGCTGACGATCGGGACCCGGATATTGACGTTTCTGGTAATCCGGGTTGAGACGTCGACCTCACCGGGAAGCACGTCCGAGTGTTGGGGGACGAGCAATACGTCGTCGAACGTCAACGCCACCGCGATGTCGGTGGTGGTGAGACGGGTCGCCGTGGTCTCGATGTCTACCTTCATGTCAGGCCCCATGACACTTCTTGTATTTTTTTCCACTCCCGCACGGACAAGGGTCGTTCCGTCCGACCTTTGGTGCTTCGCGGCGGATCGTCCGCACCGCCGCGTCGTCTCCTCCGGTTCGCGCCGGCTGCGGGCCCCGGGCCGCCGGGCCGCCACTGAATGCGGATGGGGCCGCCCCCGGGTCATTGAGCGTGATTGGGGCGCGCTGACGGAGCGCGGGGCGCGATGACTCTGCTCCGTCGCCCTGAGTTACCGGTCTGAGCCGCCACAAATAGCGGATCATCTCGGTGTCGATCCGTTCCTTCATCGCCTGGAACAACGCGAAACTCTCGCGTTTGTACTCCACGAGGGGATCTTTCTGCGCGTGAGCCCGTAACCCGATACCCTCCTTCAGATGGTCCAGGCTATACAGATGGTCCTTCCACTGCGTGTCGACGATCTGGAGCATGACGTCCCGTTCGACACGGCGAAGAATCTCGGCATCGACGGCCTGTTCTTTCTCTTCGTAGCGTGATTTGACGATGGCCCACAACGTGTCATGCATTTCGTCGGGGTTCTTGTCCTCGAGGTCGATCTCGTCGAGCTGCTCGGCGGAGAGCCCCGCTAGGTCCCCGACCGACCGCGACAATGTCTCGACATCCCAGTCCTCGGGGTCGGTGTCGCGACCACAGCTGGATTCCACCTCCTGGTCGACAAGGTCTTCCGCCAAGGTCATGAGGTATGCGCGGCTGTCAACCACCTCGTCGTCTGACACGTGCACTTGACCCTCGAGCAATTCTCGTCGCAGCGTGTAGACATTCTCACGCTGCTTGTTCATCACGTCGTCGTATTCGAGCAGATGCTTGCGGACGGAGAAGTGTTGGGCCTCGACCTGCTTCTGCGCTCGCTCGATCGCTCGCGTGACCATACCGTGCTCGATCGGGACGCCTTCCTCCATTCCCAGTCGCTCCATGACACCCGAAATCCGTTCGGAACCGAAGATCCGCATGAGATCGTCTTCGAGGGAAAGATAGAACCGGGACGATCCGGGGTCACCCTGCCGACCGGCTCGCCCCCGCAGCTGGTTGTCGATGCGGCGTGATTCGTGTCGTTCGGTGCCGATGATGTGAAGCCCGCCGGCGTCCACGACCTCGTTGTGTTCGTCCTGGGTCTTTGTTTCGAATTGCCCGAAGATCCGTTCCCAATCTTGCCGAGGGGTGCGGTAGAAATGGTCTAGGTGATAGAAATACACGAAGTCCTCATCATCGACGAACTTCGCCTCTTCCTTGGATAGACGCTCTGCCACTTCCTCGCCGAGCGCTTGTTGTCTCGACATGTATTCAGCGTTTCCGCCGAGCACGATGTCCGTGCCCCGGCCGGCCATATTGGTCGCGATGGTCACCGTTCCCGCCCGACCGGCCTGGGCAACGATTTCGGCTTCTTGCGCGTGATACTTCGCATTGAGCACGACGTGCTTGACCCCGCGTCGCTTGAGGAGCCCTGAGAGTCGTTCCGACATATAGATGGACACGGTTCCTACCAGCACCGGTCGACCTGCTGCCTGTATTTCGATGATGTCTTCGACGATGGCGTCGTATTTCTCTCGTTCGGTACGATAGATGAGGTCGGCTTCCTCGATTCGAGTCAGCGGGCGATTGGTCGGGATGACCATCACGTCAAGCTTGTAGATCTTGTTGAACTCCGGGGCCTCTGTGTCGGCGGTCCCGGTCATGCCCGAGAGCTTGTCGTATTTTCGAAAGTAGTTCTGGAAGGTCACGGTGGCGAGCGTCTGATTCTCCCGTTCGATTTTGACCTTCTCTTTGGCTTCAACCGCTTGATGCAGTCCGTCGCTCCATCGGCGTCCCGGCATGAGTCGTCCGGTGAACTCGTCCACGATAACGACCTGGCCTTCCTTGACCATGTACTCCACGTCACGTTGAAAGAGTGCATGGGCTCGTAACGCCTGGTTGACGTGATGGAGTAACGGCATGTTGGCCGGGTCATAAAGGCCCCCGGGTTGGAGATGGCCGCCCAGAAGATTTTCCGCCTTGGCCATCCCTGTTTCGGTGAGTGCGACTGTCTTGTGTTTCTCATCAGTGAGGAAATCACCAGTTTCCTCGAGGGCTTCCCGGTCTTCGGCTTTGACGTTGCCCTGAGTGACTGCACCCGGGTTCAGACGCGGGATGATGCGGTCCACCTCGTAATACAGCTCTGTGGACTGCTCGGCTGGTCCCGAGATGATCAGCGGCGTCCTGGCCTCGTCAACCAAGATGCTATCGACTTCATCCACGATTACGAAGCTATGACCGCGCTGAACAAAATGCGCGAGCTCGAACTTCATATTGTCGCGGAGATAGTCGAATCCGAACTCGTTGTTGGTGCCGTAGGTGATATCGGAGGCATAGGCGCCTTGCCGTTCAGGGTCTCTGAGGTCGTGCTGAATGATACCGACCGTCATCCCCAGGAACCGGTAGATGCGGCCCATCCACTCGGCATCGCGCCGTGCCAAGTAGTCATTGACCGTCACCACATGTACCCCGCCGCCGCCGAGCGCGTTCAAATACGCGGCCAACGTGGCGACCAGCGTCTTGCCTTCGCCGGTCTTCATCTCGGCGATCTTGCCCTGATGGAGAACCATGCCCCCCACGAGCTGAACATCGAAATGCCGCATGTTGAGCACGCGCCGACCCGCTTCGCGGACCACCGCGAAGGCGTCAGGGAGCAGCTCGTCCAGCGACTCACCGTGGTCACAGCGCGTGCGGAACGTCGCGGTGCGCCCACGGAGGTCAGCGTCGCTGAGCGCACGGACCGACTCTTCGCGGTCGTTGATTTCGGCGAGCGCGGGCTGAAGACGTTTAAGGTCGCGCTCGTTCTGCGTGCCAAAGACTTTCTTGAGGACGTTTTGCAGCATCAGTCGAGTCCACTGGACCGTAATTGAGGGACACAACCCAGACCGACCAGTCTCCTACAGACCGGACGGGCCAGATGTGGAACGGGTGTGACGGGAACGGGGGTCATCCGTAGCGGGCGACCGGAAACACGGATAATCTTCGATTGTAGGGAAGGGTGCCCAACGCGTCAAGACGACGCCCGCGCGGGGCGGAAACCCGAGCGGGCGAGACATCTCCTCGGGGCCAAATGCATGGAGCTAAATCACGTTTCGCTGGCCCTTGAGGAGACGTTAGTCCCCACGCAGCGGGGCCATTGCTAAATGCGCCGGTTCGTGAACGCGGCCGCTGTCGACGGCTGGCGGCGGAGCTTTACTAGTTGGCCGACGCCGCTCGTGGCACCGACACCAGCTGAAGCGGATTCATCGCGCGGCCTCCGACCCACACTTCGTAGTGTACGTGCGAACCGGTCGCGCGTCCGGTGGCACCCGCGTAGCCGATGACCTGACCCCGCACGACGGTTTCTCCAACGGTGATGGCGTATTCCGACAAGTGTCCGTAGCGGGTCAAGCGCCCGAAACTATGGTCGATTTCAACCAAGTTCCCGTAATTGCCACTCCGCTCTGCTGACACGACGGTGCCGTCGGCTGTGGTCACCACCGGTTGTCCGTACCCAGTCGAGATATCGATCGCCGGATGAAACACGCGCTGTCCGGTAAACGGGTCGATTCGATATCCGAAACGCTCTGTTACCCGCCCCTCAGCCGGTAAGTTGATGGGGGTGGCAGCGGCCAAGGCTTGTTGCTGCCCGACCCCGTCGCTCGCCACGGTCAGCTCCATGTCGAGCATGTTGAGAAGGTCGTGGAGCAGGTTGAAGGTCTCGGTTGGGGAGGTCAGGGCGACAGCTCGCAATGCCATAGACCCAGTCGCGGCGTCCGTCTCGGCCAGTCGACCCATAGCACGTTGGATGCGGGGATCGACCACCGATCGGTCGCGGAGATCCCCGATGACCAGCTGCAGCGCGGTGATGCGACCCGAGAGCTCCGTGGTGGCTGAGCGATATCGAGTATTCTCGATCGCGAGGGTGGCGTTGCGCAGCTGGAGCTGCTCGATCTGCGCCATCGTGCTCATACGCGACTGCACGGACCAGCCGATGGGGAGTGCGAGAATAGCTGCGAACAATGCCAGTGCCGGCCGCACGGCAAGTGTGAAGCGGTGCACCGCTCCCGTGGAACGGTCGGCAACGATGAATGAAGACCGCTTGGGCAGCATATTTCTCGTCAAATGACCTAAGCAAAAATCGTGAAATTGTACCATGGAATCTGAAAACCCCAAAGTGCGCGCCCGGACCATCGGAGAGGTCAGTTCCCGCGTAACGGGTCCATTAAATGGGGGCATTAAATGTTGAGTCATGTCTGCGAGTGTCCCGCCCCCTTCAATGTTTGTGGCCTAGCGCGCATGCGGGGCGTCGCCGCTCACGACGTTGTTCAGCGGTCACAAATGCCAAATTTGCTCCCTTTTTACGCCTGGTCAGCCACTTGCCGCGCCCGCCACTTGTGCTGAGCACCCCGGAGACGGCGTGTCGCACGCTGCGCACCGGTATACGATCTCGTCGACGTCCGTCTGATGGATGAACGAGAGTGTGGCCGCGGAGGCTGAACCGTCCGAGACACGTGGCAAGTCCAGCGCAGAGACGACCGCCCCTACCAGACGATCCGCACGTCTTGCCCTCTGTTTCGTTTCATCTCGAGTCGACTCGCTTGCTACGTCGAGGCTTGGCGGAGAGGTTTCGGAGTCGTCGCGAAACCAGAACGCGCACGGAGCGAGCGTATTACGACACATTTGACTGGCGGTTACATCGGCACGGCAGGGCGTTGGTGGTGGATCGGGGTGACGCCGAGACCATGCTGAGATGGGAAGAGCGAGATGGTCGGGTCGGCCACCGTGCGAAGGTGGCCAAGGCGCCGGACTTCGCCGACGATCTCGTTCCTGGTGGGTTTCGAGACAACCTTCTCGCGGTGACCGGGGTTCGGCGTCTGCTTCACGTGGTTACTGTTGAACGCACGAGCGAGTGTGTTGCCGTACTCGATCGTCGAGATAAGACCGTCGTCCGCGTTTATCTCGAACGAGGCATCGCGACGACCGGGGCCCGGCGACGGCGGCTTCCTCTTTGGGGCCGGGTCGAGGGGCTCCTCGGTTACGATAGTGCCTTTGCGGCGCTCACTCGCTTTCTGGAAAGTGCGCTCGGTCTGGAACGTCAGGACTCCACAGAGTTCGAGCTCGCGTTGGCTGTCACCGGGGTCGTTCCCGCCAACCAGACGACGCTGGCGGATCTGACACTCGATCCTCGGGAGCGCGCGGACTGTGCAACCAGGCGTGTGCTCGCAGTGCTCTTTGGTACACTGCAGGCGAACGAGGATGGGGTGCGCCGCGATCTGGACACGGAGTTCCTGCATGACTTCCGGGTCGCCGTGCGTCGCACGCGGGCCTGTCTTGGTCAGTTGAGGCCGGTGCTGGGCGACCAGCTAGCGAGTCGTTTCACCACCGAGTTCGGGTGGCTCGGGAGCCTCACGGGTCCTACTCGCGATCTGGATGTCTATCTGCTCAATCTTGTCGGGTATACGGCCGAGCTGTCGGACTCCGTGCGACCTGACCTCCGGCCGTTGCGGGAGCATTTGACGAGGAGACGTCAGGCGGCGTGGGACGATTTGCTCGAAGGGCTTGCCTCGAGTCGGTATCAAAGACTGATCCGCGCCTGGCGGCGCGTCGTTCTGAGTGGTGACGACACCAACGGGACTGAAGCCGCCCGCCCCATTCGGGTGGTGGCTGCCACTCGGATTCGGCGCGCCTACAAACGGGTGCGCCGGCGCGGGCGGGCACTCGAGACGGCGACCTCCGCGGAATCGATCCACGAACTCCGTATTGCCTGCAAGAAACTCCGCTATTTGCTGGAGTTCTTCCGGAGTCTGTTCGATGACGGACCCGGGGGGGAAATCATCCGCGCACTCAAACGGCTCCAGGATGACCTCGGCGAATTCAACGATCTCGAGATTCAGCAAGACGAGCTTCAGGAGTCTGCGCGCGTGTTGTTACACGATGGTCGGGTGTCGGCATCGGTGTTGCTGACGATGGGGCGGTTGACCGAGCGACTCCAGTTGCGACAGCACGTCGTGCGACGTCGTCTCGGAGAGGGTGTGTCTGGGTTCGTCAATCGTCGGACGGCGTCGATAATTGAGGGCCTCCTGACCACCGGCGATCGATTGGGTCGCCGCGTGACCAGTAGCCGATGATCACCATCGCGACCTACAACATCAAGGGCGGCGTTGGCAAGACCACCACCGCCGTCAACCTGTCCTATCTCGCCGCCGAAACGGGGGCACGAATCCTCGTCTGTGATCTTGACCCGCAGGCGGCCGCAACCTACTGTTTTCGGGCCAAGCCAAGGATTCGAGGCGACGGGCGCGCCCTCGTGGCTCGCAAACGTCCACTCGCCCGTCACATCCGTCAGACCGACCATCACGGGCTGGACTTGTTGCTAGCGCATTTTTCGTATCGTCACCTCGATCTACTGCTTGATCATTCCAAGTATGTCCGTCGGTGACTCAAGAGGCTGCGAGGGCTAGCCGACCACGATGGTTACCTGTTTCTCGATTGCGCTCCGAGTATTTCTCTCGTGTCAGAAGCGGTGTTCGAGGTGTCGGACGCCCTGGTCGTCCGATCATTCCAACCACGCTCTCGAGGCGAACATGACGACAGCTCGCCCGCCATTTTCGTGGCCAGCGGGATGACCGGGTGCGGGTATTGCCGTTTTTCGCGATGGTCGATCGCCGGCGTGCGCTACACCGTCGTGTCTGTGCAGAACACGAGGCCCTACCGTTTCCCATGCTTACAACCCGGGTGCCCTACGCGAGTGTGGTCGAGCTGATGAGCGTGCGCCGGGCTCCGGTGTTCACGTTTGCTCCAGACGGACCGGCAGCTGGTGCGTATCGCGACCTCTGGACGGAAATCTGCGGTCTTGTCAGATGAGGACGGTCTGTCTCTTGCGACACGGCAAGTCGAGTTGGGATGCCGAGACGTCGATGACGGACCGG
>JAYZGM010000338.1:0-6038 GCA_036336225.1 Acidobacteriota bacterium
CCGCGTCCCACACCAAGGTGCCCTCAGGGTGCTCGACCAGATAACAGGGCACCGACAGCTCGAGGGTCGAGACCTCGTCCATCGTCAATGAAAATCGTCCGGGATCCGGAATACGGAGCAGACCGCAATCGAAGACAAATAATCGAGGAGAGGTCAGCGCTGGTGCGGCCAACAGCTCGTCACCCGCATCGGGCGGGTCGGCGGGGTTATCACCAGAGCACGCGACGACAACGCACATCGCGAGGGGTTGGACTCGACGGAGGACCCAGGCAAGCCACACAGTCCAACGGGTGAGCGGGTTGATCGTTGTCATCGGTATCCTTCGCTGTGGAGTAAAGGCGTTCTAGCTGTCAGCAGTCAGTCGTTCATAGACCCCAAGGGCGCGAGTCGCCATCTCGGAGGCACTGTAGCGCTCACGAATCGCGGATGCCGCGCGGCGGCCAAGCTCCGCCAGCTTCGGGCGGTCCGCCACCAGCTGCTCGAGGGTGGTTTCGAGTACGTCGAGCCGCTCCGGTTCGATAAGCACCCCCCCTCCGGTACGCTCCACGAGCTCGGTGTACGAACCACGGCGAGGGGCGACGACCGGCACCCCACAGGCCATCGCCTCAATCAACGACATGCCTTTGGGATCGTCATAAACCGCGGGCACGACAAAGAGATCGAGCGCGCGCAAGAACGCGACCTTCTGATCCAGATCCAGCTCGCCACGATACCGGATCTCCGCCTCCAGCCCCCACCCCTTGACCTCACGCTCGATCGAGTGCCAGTAGGCGGCATGTTCGGGACCAAGATACCCCGCCAGCTCGATTCGACAGTTCTGTAAAACCCCACGCTCACGGAGATGCCGATAGGCCTCGCACAACAAATGAAGCCCCTTCTCGGGAGCAACCCGTCCGAGATACCCGATGGTCACGGGTCCGTTGGTGGAGTCCAACCTAGGCGGAAAACGCTCGACATTGACGCCAAGCGGAACGACGTGCATCTTGGCACCGGGAATCCCGAGATACCGAGTCATACACCCGGCGTAGTAGTCACTAACCGCCACGAAAGAGTCGACGTGCGCCATGTGCGACTGGATCAGCTCTTTTGCCCGAGAGCGATAGGGCTCGAGCAACCCTTCCATAAAAATGTTCTCACCCTGGAGCGTGCAATTGATGGGGCAGCCCAGAGCGGCTTTGAGCGGCTCGGCGATCGCAATCAGCATCGAGTTGGAGATGTCGATGACGTCTGGCGGTGGCTGGTCACGTAGCCAGTGCACGAGCTTATCCAGCTCTTTCCGCTGATGTCCATGACTTCCCTCGAGCACGGAGACGGTCAACGCACCCAGCCGGCTGGGGCTCGTCTCGACGCCACGTCCCGATACCGCCCGGAGGAGCCACGCAGACTCCCAGAGACGGTCGAGCAACCAAGGTGTCTTCCGAAACAACGACACATACTGCTCAAGATAGACGCTGATACCGCCAAAGAAGACCCGCTGCTGGCTGACATTCTCCTCGTCGGTACGGGTCGGCGTGTAGAGCGGGAGGAGGGTAACGTCGTGTCCCCTGCGTGTAAGCGCAGCCGCGAGGGCGTTGTCGCGAATACAGCTCCCGCAGTACATGCCACCCGCACCAGCGGTGATATAAGTGATCTTCACGTGTCTTCCAGCTGGCTCGCCCACTGGGGGGGCCAAACAAAACGCTGATTATAGCGACTCGCGGAGCGCAACGACCCGTGCACACAGGAGGAAACGTCTGGAGCCACACGCGGGGTTCGTGCCAGCCTCCGACGTTAGTGCACTAGTCGCTAGCAATGGCGTAGAGGAACTGGCGGCCGCGAAGATAAATCTCGCCGTCTACGACGGCAGGTGACGCATCGAATCCGTCGTCGAGCACGTTGGTCGCCAACACCTCAAAGATCGGGCCCGCCCGGACTACCAAGGTCGTACCCTCCCGGCTCGTGACATAGAGCCGCCCACCGGCAGCGACCGGGGAGGCGTAGACATTGCGGATCCCGGGTAACCGCTCCGGCCCGTAGCGCACGTCTCCCGACCGTGCGTCATATGCCGTGAGCACTCCCGAGTTGCTCTTGAGCACGTAGAGCTGGCCATCAAGCAGCACCGGCGACGGGACATAGGGGGTATCACGATCGACCGACCACACAACGGCCGGTGACCCGGTGATGTCGCCGGTGGCCGTCGCTAAGTCGATGGCCGCCAGTCGGCTCCCGCGATAGCCACTTGTGACAAAGACGAGCCCGTCACCGGCGACAGGTGATGGGATCGCATTCTCCGTCACACCCTGGTCTAACCAGAGCAGCTCCCCAGACTCGACGTTATAGCTTCGAACCGCCCCGGTGGCGCTGGTTACGATCTGAGCGCCCTCCTCGAGCTCCACCACGAGCGGACTGGTCCACGAGGTCTTCTCATTACGGGCCGTGCGCCACCGCTCCCGCCCGGTGCGTTTGTCGAAGGCGACGATAAACGACTCACCTTCGTGGTCCCACGGCACGATCAGAAGATCACGATAGATGGTCGGTGACGCCCCCTCGCCAAAGCTCATCTTGATCTGCATATCGCCGAGATCCGTCTCCCACAACGGATCCCCGTCGAAGTCGTAGCAATACAGACCACTCGACCCAAAGAACGCACACACGACCTCTCCATCGGTCACGGCCGACGGCGAAGCCCACGTGCCAGTACCGTGTGTGCCTTCGTGGGGTGCCGCTTCGTGGGCGAGGTGCTCCCAAATCACACTACCATCTCGACGATCCAGGGCGAGCACGATAAACCGCTGGACATGGGTGGCCGACACACCGCGCATGATGCGGGTGGTCAGCCGACGAAAAAAGCCCGGTCCGGACGAGGACCGCGCGTCGGTAGGAACCGCCGTCAGCACGAACAGACGGTCCCCCCACACAACCGGGGTCGCAGACCCCAGCCCTGGTATCTCAATCTTCCAACGGATATTCGTCCCTTCACTCCACTCGATCGGCGGTTGCGCGTGTGGCGCCACACCGGTGTGGAGCGGCCCTCGCCACTCCGGCCAGAAACGGGTGGCGTCAGAACTCGGTTGCGTGACCGTGGTCGGGGCTCCAGTGATCGAACCCGACTGCGCCGACAGCCAGACCGAGCCAGGCCCGGACGCGGCCGACCACGCGACGAAAAGTGCCACGCCAAGAACGAACCGACGTACCCAGACTCCGCCGACGAGGCTTCCACTCATACTCGAACTCCTGCACGCTATGATCAATTCACGATGGCGCTATACACCGCCACCTCGAACTTGTCAGTTAGCTGTGACCGGTTGTTGGGATACAGCTGCGTCATGATGATGGCCACCAGCTGCTCCTCGGGGTCGACCCAGTACACAGTGTTGAAGAATCCAAGCCATCCGAACGACCCGTCTGATCTCGGCCCTCCCGCCGCACCCGGATCGCCAGAAATGGCAAACCCGAGACCGAACTCTTGCCCCGCCGGGGGAACACCAAGACCCGCCAGGTGATCGCGGGTCATCAGCTGTACGGTGCGTCGGCCGAGGATCCGCTGGCGGTCGAGCTCGCCACCATTGAGTAGCGCCAGGAGAAACCGAGCGTAGTCCGAGATGGTCGATGTCAACCCGGCGCCACCCGAATAATAGACCTGCGGTCCGTCATACGGATAGCCCGCCGAGTAAACGGTGCGTCTATCGGAACTCGTAACCGGTCCCGACGAGACCTTGACCAACCCGTCCTCCCCCGGACTGTAAATCGCCGCGTAGCGCGTCGCATCGTCCGCATCGCGAAAAAAGCTCGTGTCGAGCATGCCGAGTGGCTCGAAAATCTCGGCTCTCATGTACTCGGCGAGGGTCTCGCCGGTTACCACCTCGATGATCCGACCAAGCACATCGACCCCCAAGCTATAGGTGAAGCGCTCGCCCGGCTGGTGGAGCAAGGGGGTCGACGCAAGTCGTTCAACCATATCGCCAATAGTGCCCTCGGCCTGACTCAGTCCATCCATGATGTCGGCTTCGAGATAGTACGGCACGAGAGGCGGTGGTGAGAGGAAACGATAGCTGAGACCGCTCGTGTGGGTGAGCAGATGGCGAATCGTGACCGGTCGTCGTAACGGCTCGAGCCTGTATTCGCCATCTGGCTCCGTCGGTGGCGTGAGCACCTGCTGGCGCTCAAACGCCGGAAGGAACCTAGACACTGGATCGTGCAGCGACAACGCACCCGATTCATACAGCTGCATCACCGCCACACTCGTAACCGCCTTGGTCATCGACGCGATCCGAAAAAGGGTGTCGGTTTCCATCGGCGCGCCCGCCTCGCGGTCCCGCCACCCCACGGCCTCCAAATGCCCCACCCGACCGAGCCGAGCCACCAACGTGACCACCCCGGCGACCTCGCCACGCTCCACTGCGTCTTCGGCCAGCGCCACGATCCGTTCGAGACGGTCCGGCGCAAGGCCCAACTGCTCGGGAGAGGCGGTCGGGAGGTCCTGCGCCGCTATCGGGGCGGTGCACAGGACCGCGACAAGGAACCAACTGGCGTCGTGTCTTCGCATGATGTCTTCTCATCGCGGCGCCAACCGCCGATCGTCACCGTTCAAATAGCGACCGTTGGTCGTGGGTGACCGCCCGTAACTCGTCCAAGTGTTCCGGCAACAAGTAGCCTTCAACGATCAACTGGTCGGCCGCAGCCAGATACCGGCTGAGATAGTCGTCAAAACTGGCGTATCGGCCGTCGACCGCGGCGCGCGGGTCGTCGTCGCGGAGTCGGTGGTCTTCGGTGCGAGGAAACGGAATGCGCCCTCCGCTCAGATCGAGCAGCTCGTCGGACGCCCCGATCGTCGGGTGCCGCAGGTTCCACCCGGTATAGGTCGCCACCGGGACCGCGACTCTCGGAAGCCGGAGCACCCCGAGCTCGTTGTTGTCGGCGTCGAGACGAGGCACGCGAACCTCATACGTGTCGCCGGTCCGGCGTGGTGGATGTTTGTCGATCTGTCGTGAGCGCTCGTATCGGTCTCCGTAGTCGAGTCGATCCGGTTGCTGAATCACCCCGGGATAGGTCACGCCGGGTACTGGGTTCCAGCCAGCCGACGATGCCGACCAGGACACCAGCGTGCCGTCGGCGATACGCGGGTACCTACTTCGTGGCGGGGCGATCCCATGACTCAGCCAACGATCCAGCGCCAGAAAAAGCGTCTCCTGCAATGGGCGATAGTCGTTGGGATTGGCCGGCTGCTGCCCGGCCTCAGACAACCGCGCTGGGTTGTGCTGAGCACCGCCAACCACATAGACACGGACCTCCGGGGGCAGTGTGACGTCGTGCGCCGCCAGAGGGTCAGTTACAACCAATGAGCCACTCCGATGCCAATACTCCGACGTGGTATCGAGCTGCATCACGTTGGGCACGGTGCCGGAGGCGCGAGCACGCCGCAACAATCCGTCCGTGCGCCCGGTGAACGGGTCCGTGTGGTCATCGTAGGCAAACGGAAACATATCTACCGGATAGAGATGTCCGCGATGCTGTGTGGCTGTACGGGTGGGAGAAGCGAATCGATGATTGAAGAAGCCGAGTCCACCACCGGCTACCGTCGGCATCAGCCCATCAAATACCTGGTGGCCATTTTCGTCGGCGTTGAAGCCTTCGTAAAGGAACATCCGGAGGGCCCGACCACTCTGTGACCGGCCCTGGGCAATGACCCGCGTCGCCAGTGGAGACCCATCGGGTCTTCGCAGCGGATTCATGTCGGATGTTTCGCGTTTCAGAAACGACACAACATCACGGATGGCGGCGAACCCCGCGCCCTGCACCACCGACCCGCGTGCCTCATAGATCAGCTCGTAGATGACACCGGGGGCAAACCCGTCGGTCAGTATCACGTCCACTTCGACGAGTCCGCTACCTTCGTCCTGACCATCGTACCGGATGTCGAGTCGCCACCGATCCCGGGCGATCGGCTGTGGTGGATCCCGCTCGCGCAACCTCCAGGTCAGTGTCGCGTCCTCGAGACTGCGGCGCAGGGGCTCGAAGGCTAATTGGTTTCTATCGCCCGCCGGTAGCCGCTCAGCGGG
>JAYZGM010000339.1:0-9476 GCA_036336225.1 Acidobacteriota bacterium
CTTTGTCGCGCCGCGGAACGCAGGGCCTCTACGGTGTCAACGACGTGTACCGTCGTTGCATCGATCTCGTCTGCGATGTTGAACCGTCCGAGCGAGAACCTGGACGATGCAGACATCAGAGCCCCCCCACTCCTGAACCAAGTCCTCGAACCCGGTCGACGAGCCGAGCGCGGTTGTTCCCGAGTCCCTCGACGCCATGGTCTGGGATCGGAACGAAGGCCAGCTCGTGCGTTTGCGGATCCCACTGTGGCGAGCTCCGCACGGTGACGATTCTCGGCGGCCGCCGTGTTGCTCTGCTCCCGCGCCTCGGTCCGGGTCCGTATCAGCTCGGCCCGATGCCGCGGCATCGATTGCCTGCTGTCCCTGCGAAAATACGGGGGCACGCTGTGGGTGAGTACCGCGTTTCAGGTCTCCGACAAGCGGATGGTGCCACTCTCGCCCGGCCTGAGCTCCGGCTTTGCATAGCGAGCAGCCCGGTCGTCGTGGACGTGCTGACCGAGGTCTATCTCCAGCAAGTGCTGGCGGCCACCAACTGACCACTTTTCTAGGTGTTGCACGACAAGACCGCCGTCGTCGATCAGATACGTCGTGTCCGAGACCGATCCCCGTAGAGGGTATATCCCACCGCGCACGAGCCGTGTGACGGATGGGCCCCGTCTCTCGTCGAGTACCGGGTCGGCCAATCGCTCCGCGGCGATGTCGGTCGACTCCGGCGGAGGTGTGCCGGAGCGGGGCCGAGGCGGTCAGCACCAGGGCGAGGCCCGGCTTGAGAATGCGTATCGGTGTTCCCCGATAATTTCACAGGTCTTATCGCGGCACGAGCATCCTCGGCGCGGTGGTCAGATTCCTGAGCACTCTCGGTGTCGCGGGCGGATGCTCCATGAGCACGTCGTGCGACCACTCGCCGTCGACATCCCCGGTCATGAGGAACCGACACAGCCGATCATCGAACGCGAAGCCGCCAGCGCCATCCGTACGCAGCGGTTGGTTCAGACTCCGACAAGCGTATCGACGGGCGCATTGAGGTTGAGTTTGCCGCGGCTATTGGCGATTCGGTCGACGGGGACACCGAGCTTGTCCAGTACGGTGGCCAGGAGCGTGGCCGCCGGCTCGTGGTCGTATCGCAGGTGGCGCCCACCCTTGACGTTGAACTGGTCTTGTGACCCGATCAGCATCAGGGGGAGATTGTTCGAGTCATGGCTGTTGCTATCAGCCATGCCCGCCCCGTACAGCATTAGCGTGTGGTCCAAGAGCGATCCCTCACCGTCGGCTGTCGTACGCAGCTTCTCGAGGTATGACGCGAACAGCGAGACGTGATAGGTGTTCAGCTTCGCGACCAGCGCAATCTTGGCCGGATCGTCCTGATGGTGCGACAGCGGATGGTGCGCTTCGGTGATCCCGATTTGGGGGTACGTCCGCCCGCTGTACTCGCGACCCATCATGAAGGTCGAGACCCGTGTCAGATCAAGCTGGAAGGCCAGCACCTGTAGGTCGACCATCAACGCGCAGTGCTCGTCATAGCTTGCCGGGACCCCACCGGGTCGCGTCAGCGACGGCAGTTCCATCGCGCTCTGCTCCTCCGCCTTCTGGATGCGCCGCTCCACGTCGCGGACGGCCGTCAGATACTCGTCGAGCCGCGAGCGGTCACCGGCGCCGAGCTCCTGCTCCAGGTCTGCGAGAGCCTCAGTCAACGAGTCAAGAATGCTGCGGTTCCGCCGCAAGCGCGCAAGACGCTCCACGGGGTCGGTCGTCCCGTTATCGCCGAACAGCCGCTCGAACACGACGCGTGGATTGTCCTCGCCCGGCGCCTGCGTCGTCGGACTGGCCCACGAGAGTGTGTTGATGAAGGCGCACGTGGTGTTGTCACAGGTACCCACCAGGTCTAGGCGATCGAGCGAGAGCTCGAGCGAGGCCAACTGCGTGTACTGACCAAACTGCTGGGCGGCGATCTGATCGATCGACGTGCCGGCTTCGATCCCGTCGCCGGTCACGCGCCCGATCGCGCCGGTCAGAAACCTCGTTGCGGCGGTCGTATGGGTGCCGCCACGGCTCTGGAGGCCGTCCAGTCCAGACAAGACGAGCATGCGGTCATGGAAAGGCGCGAGCGGTTGGAGGATCGGCGAGAGTTCGAGCGTGCCTTCGCCCCGGGGCGTCCAACTCTCCATGATCATGCCGTTGGGGACATACACCACGCCAAACCGGCGGACGGGTGCCGCTGGCGTGTTGGCGAGAGCCGTGAAAGCGGGCACCATCGCATCCAGCAGGGGCAGCGCGACCGTGGCCCCCATGCCGCGCAAGAACGTCCGGCGCGGCAACGACATCTTTGTAATCATCATGAGGCAGTGGTCTCCGTGTCAGCTGAAACAGGACCCGAACGGTAAGGGCCTCGATCCTCAGGGGACCGGTGTATTCGCCGCACGCTGCGGCGGGGGATTCGTTCTCGCGAGTCTCATTCGAAACGCCGGGCTCTTCACAATGGCCAGAACAATCGCCGATAGGCGATAGTCGCTCAATGCCGCCTCCCGCACGACGGAGCGCACCGTCGGAAGATCGTAGTATTCGATCCGACGGCCGAGCGCATACGCCAGGAGTTTTTCGGTCATCGCAGTGACGAACTGACGTCGCTGGCTCACCAAGAACGTGCGGAGACCAGCGGGACCCTGAAACCGCGTTCCGTCGGGCAGCACGGCCGAGCTATCCACGGGGGCGCCGCTCTCGGTGTCGCGCCAGCCGCCAGTGGCGTCAAACGTCTCCAGGGCGAACCCCAGAGGATCCATCGGTGCGTGACAGGTGGCGCACACGGTGTTCTGGCGGTGCTGTTCCAACCGCGCGCGTACTGACGCGGGCGAGCCGTCTTCGGCGCGGTCCGGGAGACCAGGCACGTCCGGCGGTGGTGGCGGCGGCGGCGTGCCCAGGAGGCTCTCGAGAATCCAATGGCCCCGCAGCACCGGAGATGTTCGGTTTGGATACGACGTCACGGTCAGAAAACTTCCCTGGCCCAGCAATCCGCCACGTGGTGCGTCGTCACGGAACGTGACACGCCGGAAGTGGGTGCCATACACGTTCGGGATCCCGTAATGCTCCGCGAGCCGTTCGTTCGCGAACGTGTAGTTTGCGCTCAAGAGGTCGACCACGCTCCGGTCTTCTCGGAATACGCTTTCGATGAAGAGTGTGGTCTCCCGCAGGAACGCCTCGCGCAGGTTTTCGTCGAAATCTGGAAACGCGTTCGGATCCGGCGTCGCGCCCCCCAGATTACGCAACCGTAGCCACTGGCCGACGAAATTGTCGACGAGAGCCGTCGAGCGAGCGTCGGCCAACATCCGCTGAACTTGCCGCTCCAGCACCGGGGGGACGCTGAGCTCCCGGCGGGCGGCCGTCTCAAGCAGCTCGTCGTCCGGAATGCTGCTCCAGAGGAAGAACGACAGGCGAGATGCCAGCTCGAGATCGCTGACGCCGTACACGGTTCCCGGAGCGACCCCGTCCGGCTCCCGTTCGATCCGGAACAGCAACTTCGGGTCGACAAGAAGACGTTCCAGCGCGAACTGGATACCGGCATCAAACGTGCCCGCGCGGCGACCGTCTCTGTAGAATCGCAGGAGCGTCTGCGTCTCCTGATCGCTCGCGGGTCGGCGATATGCCCGACCCGCGAGCGTCGTGAGGATTTGCCTCGCACAGGGCTCCTCCTCCCGCGGCCGCGTCGGGTGACAGACGAAAATCTTGCGGCGACTTGGGGTGTCGCCTGGGCCAGACACGTCGTACGGACCACTGATGGCCACAGTGTGGACCCACAGATTGCTCTCGAGCGACTCGTCACGCTCCGGGTATTTGGGCGGGTGAGGCACCCCGTCCTCGACCTCGGTCGGTCGCCCCAGAAACGAAACCCCGACCAGTCGCGTGCCGGCCTTTACCGGGAGGCGCACTTCAAGCCCCGCGTCGGCGGTCTGGGCATACTCCTCCCACGCGGGATCACCGAAAATATCTCCGATGAACCCGGCCGGAGGGGCCCCGGTTATCTCCTCGCCACCGACCACCGACGAGAGGACCCGCTCGCCGTCCAGACGGATCTCGATCTCGTGCGGCGCACCGAGACCAATGACGTAGTCAAACAGCTGGCGGTAGAGCCGGACCTTGATCACATACTCGCCATCGACCGGAAAGTGATGCCGAACGGCGGCGCCTCCCCGCGACCCAAATGGAAGATCGTCACCCAGATAACCGTCCTGATTGAGCACGACGCGGTGTTCCTCAGTGCTCGGGGCGCGCGGTGGAAGTCCCACCGCCAGCTGACTCAGCTTACGAGCCGCTGACAGGTATCGGTCCAGCAAGGTCGGCGAGACCGATAGCATGTTGGCGATATTGTCGAAACCGTGCTCGTCGCCACTGTCGGCCGGTAGCAGCGACGTGACCTCGACGTCGAGCGCCAGCAGATCGCGAATCGCGTTCTGATATTCGGCGCGGTTGAGTCGGTGAACGCTGTCCGTTCGGCCCGGGTTGGGAGCACGCGCCGCCGCGGTGTCCAGCTCCGCTTCCAGCCACGCGACCACGTGTTCCAGGACCGCCGGGTCCGGCCGTGTCCGGCCAGGCGGTGGCATGGCGCCACTCCGGAGTTTTCTGATGACTCTCTCCCATACGTCCGCGTCTTCGCTGACGTGAACCGCGTCCATGGTCTCCAGGGAAAGGCCCGCCGTGCGGAGCCGGTCACTGTGGCAACTGACGCAGTATTGGTTGAGTACCGGGCGGAGCGGAGGAGGTCCCGTCTGTGAGACCTGCAACGGCGGGGCGAGATTGGCTGATACCGGCGACAAAAGTAGCAGCCAGGTCGCCGGCGTCAGCAATAGCACCAGCAAGGACCACCGGAGCGCCATGGAAGATCTCCGCGTAGATTCTTGCATTGTCACGAATAGTACTCCTTATAGCATCTTGGACCGAGAAAGATCCATCCAAACTCCGTGCTAAAATTTCAGCCATCTTGACAATAATCCGTGGTGAACGCCGTGTCCGCAAGGTGCTGCCGAGCGTTTGAAGGAGGACACGAATATGCGCATCGCGACCAGCCGGTTCTGCCAGTGGGCGATCCTCCCGCTGATGGCAATCGCGACAGTCGACGCACACGCCGCCGACATCGAACTGATTCAAGCCGTCAAGGATGGTGATGCCCTCGCGGTGGGCGAGCTTCTCGAGCACGATGCCGACGTCAATGCCCGGCAAGGCGACGGCGCCACCGCCCTCCATTGGGCTGCGCACCGAAACGACCTCGAGATAGCAGATCTTCTGATCGGCGCCGGTGCGGCCGTGAACACGATGAACGATCTTGGTGTCACACCGCTCTGGGTCGCCGCGACCACCGGCAGCGCACCCATGGTCGGGAAACTGTTACAGGCAGGGGGAGACCCGGACCTCGCGCCGACCACGGGCGGAACACCGCTGATGATCGCCTCCCGCCAAGGCAATGTGGCATCGGTGCAGTCGCTGCTGGCTCATGACGCTGACGCGAACGCGACGGAAGGCGCACAAGAACAGACGGCGCTCATGTGGGCGGTTGCGCAGGGGCACCCTGCAGTCGTGCAGGTCCTGCTTGCCGCTGGAGCGGATCTGGACGCCCGGACGAAGTCATCACGGCGACACGTGCTCCTGTGTTGCCAGAAGAGTCTTGGCAGGACCGAGGGCGCCGTGTGGGTCGAGCAGGGCGGATTCACGCCACTGATGTTCGCCGCTCGACACGGGGCCGCAAGCTCGGCGAAACATCTTTTGGCCGCCGGCGCAAGAGTCGATGACACGGCCGTGGTCGGCACGACGTCCCTGGTCGTGGCAGCGCAGCATGGGTACCGCGCGGTCGCGGCGGTCCTGCTGGAGAACGGTGCAAACCCCGATTCCGACGGCGCCGGCTATGCAGCGTTGCATTGGGCCGCGCTGCGTGGCGACAGCGAAATGGTCGGGACGCTTCTGGCGCACGGCGCGAATCCGGACGTGCAACTTACGAAGGGCTCAACCCTCAAGCACGACCGCCGCGCGTTCGCCTTCGACAAGTTTCTGATAGGCGCGACGCCGTTTTCGCTGGCCGCCCGACGATCCGATGTCGGCATCATGCGTCTCCTGGCGGCCGGCGGAGCCGATACGTCGCTGTCGCTGAAAGATGGCCGGACGCCGGTCATGGTTGCGGCGGCAGGAAAAAACACCGGACTTCGCCGACTCAGACTTGCGGAGCACCAGATTCTAGAAACGGTGAGGGTGGGCCTCGACCTGGGCGTGGATGTCAATGCCGTCGATCGGACCGGTGATGCCGCCCTGCATGTGGCGGCGGCCAGTAAGTTCGAGAGCGTCATTCGGCTCCTCGTCGAGCGTGGCGCCAGGCTCGAGGCGCAGAATACGCTCGGGCAGACGGCCCTCGCGGTGGCACTCGCACCGCCAGAAGCCCCCCAAGGAGCCGTCGGCGGCGCTGCCCTGGCGCGGTACCGAGCACAGTACGCCGATTGGGAGGCAAGCAGAGGTCACCCACCGATCGCGGAATTACTTCGCTCTTTGGGCGCAACCGAAGAGTAGATCGGCGGGCCAACGAGGGGCGATCGAGAGACTTCTGCAAGTCGTCTCGATAGCTATACGGAGGCACGAATGCGAGCCATCCGCTATGCGCTGGTTCTCTTTCTTCTCGTCGTTCTCAATCCCACAGTTCCGCGGGTGCCGTCGGGGCAAGTCCGGTACGCTGCCGAGCAGGCGGAGGCTGGTGAAGCCATCTATCAGCGGTCCTGTTCGGCATGCCACCTGCCTACCCTGCAGGGCTCCTTTGAGTCCCCCCAACTGGCGGGGCCCAACTTCCGCCGTAACTGGGGAGGGCGGTCCATGGCCGACCTGAGGGAGGTTCTGGTGACGATGCCACCGCAGGCGGTCACGTCGCTCACGGAGGAGGAGTATTCTGCACTGGCGGCCTATCTGCTTCGCGAAAACGGGGTGGGACCCGCAGCCACGACACTTGAGCTCACGTCCTCAAATCTCTTGTTTCCAGGTTTGCGCGCGAGTGTTTCGGCAGACCTGCCCCCGGGGGTAGAGGTTGTTTTTCCTGTGCCCGGACGCCCAGGGAATGCGCCCTCACCGGACGGAGTGAATCGCGCCCCCGAGACCGTCGGTGCGATCGACCGGACCGAGGTGGGTCGGACCGAGACGTTCAGGCGGGCGGACCGGTTCACGCCGGTCTCGGACCTTGTCCTGGCCGATCCGCCGCCCGACGACTGGCTTCACTGGCGGCAGAATCAGAAAGCCTGGGGCTCGAGTCCTCTGACCCAGATCGACCGGAATAACGTGGGTCGGCTTCAGCTCGCGTGGGTCTGGGGCATGGAAGACGGAACGAGCCAGCCTGATCCATTGGTCCGGGATGGCATCCTGTATGTGCCGAATGCGGGGAATGTGATCCAAGCGCTCGATGGCGTCGATGGCACGCTCCTCTGGGAGTGGCGTCATACGTTTCCTGAGGGAGCGGGGACCCGAGGCCAGCTTCGAAACCTGGCCGTCTGGGAAGACCTCATCTCGGTCGCGACCGAGGATGGGATCATGGTCGCGCTCGATGCCCGCACGGGAGTGGTCCGATGGCACTCGACACTTGCGGACTGGGAGCTCGGCTACCAGAACTCGTCGGGCCCCATCGTGGTGGACGGCAAGCTGATCAACGGGATAGATGGGTGTTCGCGGTTCACGGACGAAAGCTGCTTCATCACGGCTCACGATGCACGAACGGGAGAAGAACTCTGGCGTACATACACGGTGGCGCGCCCAGGGGAGCCCGGAGGCGATTCGTGGGGCGACCTTCCGTTCGCGCTACGGGGTGGGAGCGAGGTGTGGATCGCGGGTAGCTACGATTCGACGCTTGATCTGTTGTTCTTCGGGACGGCTCAGTCGAAGCCGTGGGTTGCCGCGAGTCGAGGGCTGACCGTGAACGACGCCACGCTTTTCGCGAACTCCACGCTCGCCCTGGATCCAGACGACGGGCGTATCGTCTGGTTCTTCCAGCATATTACCGGCGAGAGCCTCGATCTGGACGTCGCGTTCGAGCGAGTCCTGGCGGATGTGGACGGAGTGCCGGTGGTCTTCACGATCGGCAAGGATGGGATCCTCTGGAAGCTCGATCGGAGAAACGGAGAGTATCTGGGCCTCGTCGAGACGGTCTATCAGAACGTCTACAGCGTGGACCATGAGAGGGGCAAGCTGACCTATCGCGAGGATATTCAGAACGCGAAGGTCGGCGAATGGCTCTCGGCGTGTCCGTCCACGGCCGGAGGCCACAATTGGCACACGATGTCCTACGAACCCCAGAGCGGCCTTCTTGTCATTCCTTTGGGGCAGACCTGCATGAACCTGCAGGGACGAGAGATGGTCCTCGAAGAAGGATCGGGTGGTACCGCCGCGAACCGGGTCTTCGTCGACATGCCGGGGACTAATGGAAACATTGGCAAGCTCGCGGCGTACGATGCCGCTACCCTGGAGGAGGTCTGGAGCGTGGAGCAGCGCGCTCCGTTTACGACCGCGGTGTTCACGACCGCTTCGGGGCTCGCCTTCGCGGGTGACTTCAACCGATGGTTCCGCGCCTTTGACGTCCGTACCGGCGAAGAGCTGTGGAAGACCCGGCTGGCCACGTCCGTGCTCGGATACCCGGTGACATATGCGGTGGACGGCGTCCAGTACATAGCCGTCACCACCGGACGCGGTGGCGGCAGTCCGTGGAGCGTTCCGAACGTCGTCACGACCGAGTTAAGAACTCCTCCGGGCCAGAGACACAACGCGATTTACGTGTTCCGGCTGGGACCAGCGTGATCCCGCTGGGCGCTCCATGCCCTGGCTGGCGCTCTACGGCGACAACGTCTACCTCGCGACCCACGATGCGGCGCTGGTCGCGCTCGACGCGCGGACTGGCACCGAGGTGTGGCGTACGATGAAGGCAGACTACACGCAGGGCTTCATGCAATTCGGTGGGCCCGTCATTGCGAATGGTGTGGTTGTCAGCGGCATCAACGGGGGCCAACGCTACAAAGAGCAGACGTGCTTCATCACCGGGCACGGCATTCGGGACGCTGGGCCGCGCTGGAGGGGCTCGCCTCCGCGTCCGTGCAGGGTCGGGTCGCTGTCGGACCGCGAGCCGGCACGCGCGCCCGTCGCTTCGGGGACGAGGGGCGCGCGACACGCCCTCCCGTCTCCCAAGAGCGGCTCGAGTGGACCGTCGATGGCTAGGTCCAGCTCGAGCTGCGGCGCCCGTGGAGCGACGGGCCCGCGCATCTGCTCTTCGACCCGCGTGTGAGAAGGACGGTAGGTGTCCAGACGTGCCTTGGCTCTTCGCACCAGGCTGTGGTTCGCTGTGCTCCCGTGCAAATCGGGACACTGAACGAGGGGCCGCTCCACCAGGCGCTCAAGGCCTATTACCTCAACCGCTCTGCTCCGTCCGGTCGACCCTCGTCCGAGGTGGCGGTTGGAGACTTTGTAGCCGACGTGGTGGG
>JAYZGM010000340.1:0-5340 GCA_036336225.1 Acidobacteriota bacterium
TCTGAGAAGTTTGTTAGCGAAATCTGTAACGCGGCGCTTGTGGCAAGGCGTGACGATGGAAATCGCTCTCACGTATCGGATGACCGGTTCGTGACTCAAAGTTCTTGATCGCGCGCGACTCGACGATGGAAATGTTTCCTCTTGGTTGGATGTGTGGTCGTGACGCAGGAGGAATGCGACATCGACCCGCTGAACGTGCATCGAGTTTTATTGCTCGCGATGAGGGGCGTCGTCCGTGTTCTCTCCCCGCTCCCTGATTGTGTTGTGCCGACGCGTTCCTCATTCCTTTCCTCTTCATCCCCAACGACGAATCGTGTGTGGCGACCGCCGCGCACCAGCGATGCGGTCGCCCAGGGCGAGACATTAGCGTGGTCGCTCAATAAGGGGAACGACCGCTGGAGCCAGGGGCCGCCAGGGGCAGCTTTCGCCGTGGGCGAAGCAGGCTATGGAGCGATTTTTGATACCATCGGGCGTGTTCTCAGGATCAGGGCACGACGGACATCAACCATGGGTGCCGAGTGGTCGTTGAGTATCGCCAGCCTCTCGGCGAGCAATTCGACAGTGCGCATACGCTCGAGGAGGTCTTGCAGGAGGCCAACGAACGGGTTGAAGCGCCTCGGGGCGTGGATGCGCTCGTCGAGGAACATATCGGTTGGCCATTGTCTGTAGCCGCCATGTGCGCCGTGAGGTGGCCAGATGTCCCCTTGAGTTGGCCGACGGGTCATCGGACACAGGTTTTCAGCTGCCGCCATGCTTGGCTGAATCTATCGACACGAGGGAGAGGTCGTGCAGGCCGTGGAGTGGTTCGAACAGACGCAAGGCAAGCACGCCAAGCCGTGCTGAGAGATGGATCCTGCTGTATCTGTTGGCCACAACGCTCGATGAGATGTCGGAGTCGGCACGGGCTCTGGCGGTGTTTCTAGAGCTGCAAGCCGTTTCCGGTTGACTATCGAGATGCGCGAACGCACATGAACAGTTTGTCACGCGCGTGGCTCCCGGGAGGCTGAGATTCACCGATTAGGTCGAATTCTGCTCATCGTTTGTTTTCTGGAAACCGGGGTGGTCCTTCTTTTGGCGCCGTGGTCGACCTTTTGGGACCGAAACTGGTTTGTGGAGGGCGCATCTGGGCTCCAGACGATGATGGGGTGGGTTGTGGTGCGGGGGGCGGTGTCCGGGATCGGCATCGTCAATCTGTGTGCTGGGCTGTGGGAACTCGTGGTGGCGGTCACGGGCACCTCCAGTTACGCGACCCTATTCGGTGGCGTGTCCACATCACCTCTCCGCGAGGACCTGTCGGAGCCTGGGGCGACCGCAGGTCGGGCGGTGGCCGGTGCGGGTCCCCGGGGTGCGTCGACGGTCGAGAATGGGTAGCGGTCCTGGGGGGGCTTCACCGGCGTCAGCCAGGGGAGGCGTTTCGGGCGGTGTGTCGCCAGCGTGGCTCGGTCGTCGGCCAGTTGTGTCATTGGTGACGGATTCGTCGCGTCTGGCTGCCGCCACTGGTGGTCGCATTACGCTCGAGGAACAGCTCGCGGCGGCGGTGGCGGCGGGTGTGGACCTGATTCAGATTCGAGAGTCGGGATCGGATCGATCCTTGGTGGAACTGGTCACCCGTTGTGTCGCGCTGGCCGGGACAGAGTGCGGGGTGCTGGTCAACGATCGCGTCGATGTTGCCTTGGTCTCCGGTGCGGCTGGGGTTCATCTGCCAGCTCGATCGGTGAGAGCATCCATGATCCGTCCTCATGTGCCGCCAGGATTTGTGCTTGGGCGCTCCGTGCACGGCGCTGCGGAGGCGGCACGGGTCGAAGCCGACGGAGGGGTGGATTATCTCACGATGGGAACGGTGTATCCCTCGTTGTCAAAACCAGATGGGGGCACCTGTGGCGTTTCCGGGCTCGCCTCGACCACTCGGACGGTGGCGTTGCCCGTATTGGCCATCGGTGGCATCGTGGTTGACAGAACCGCGGAGGTATTCGCGGCCGGTGCGGCCGGAGTTGCCGCCATTGGTCTCTTTCAAGACATAGATTGGATTGGTGGGTGGGTGGACGGCATGCGTCGCGTGGTGCACGCCGTGCGTCGCCAGTATGTCGCCTTTTGAGAAGAGATGGTCACCGCTGTCGTTCAGATACCATCCAGAATCGTCAGGGGCGACCGTCACGAGCAGCATGAGCAGTAAGTCTGACGCATCCTCAGGAGGATCGCACAACGTCGGCGGCCGGCTCCGTGCCGCACGCGAAGACAAGAACATCGCGCTTCGTGAGATCGCCGCGACGACCAAGATATCGATCAGCCTCTTGGAGGCACTTGAACAGAACGACGTCGCCCGGCTCCCGGGGGGCATATTTACCCGGGCCTTTGTGCGCTCCTATGCGACCGAGGTGGGGCTGGATCCCGAACAGACGATGTGGGACTTCATGGCCCAAGTGTCCACCGAGGGCCCCTCGGACAAGGCGCCGAGCGAGCCGCTTCGGATGCCGGAGCACGACCTGTTTCAGAGTCAGCGGCGGATGGTCGGAACCATACTCGCGCTGGCTGGGGTCGGGCTCCCGTTGGCGGGGATGCTTCTGTTTTTTGGGATGCGGGAGGCATCGGGGCCAACCGACGAGCCCGAAGAGGTTGTCGCCACGGCTCCGGTCGTGCGACCGGTGTCCCCTCCTCGCGACCCCGGGGGGGTGCCTCCGCCGGTCTCTCTCCCGGTAGAGGAGTCATTGGCGATTCGCCTGAGTCCGACCGGCGAATGCTGGGTGTCATTGATGGTAGATGGCGAGTTGAAATTCGCTCGGGTTCTGAGTGCGGGGGAAGAGGAGTTGTACGAGGCGAAGGATGAGATCGTCCTCACGATCGGTGACGCGGGCGCGTTCTCGTTTAGCCTCAACCAGCAGACCGGGAGGCCGCTTGGTGGAGCCGGGGAGGTCGTGACGGCTCGCATCAACCTGGACAACTTTCAGAACTATTTGGCGCCATAGGGTGTGGGTGGATCCCACCCTCGTCCCAACCTGAGGGCATTCTTGGTGCCGTCTCCACTCGTCACGCTGTTTCGCGGTGGCAATGTTTCCCGAGAGGTTCGGGAATTGGCCGCTCAATGCGGCTTGACCGCCGATGTTGGTGAGCAGCTTTAGTTGCTCCTGCTGCTCTCCGGCGATTCTGAGCCGGCGGTGGCGACGTTGGCGGAAGCCACCCTGGCCAGGATTCCCCTCGAGGCTCTGCGGGCGTTTCTCGCCCGGTCGGAGGTCCCGAAGGATGTACGCGACGCGTCTGCGGCCAGAGGGGTTACCCCTGGCCCGGTTCCCGCTACCGATGACGCCGCACCGCCGGTCGAGGTGGCCACACGGGATGACGCGACCCTGCGGTACAACGAGTCGCGGCCACAGGTACTGGCGGGTCTCCCTGTAATCGACCGGATCAAAATGGTATGAGGGGCTCGCGTGAGCAGCGCGCGGTACTCATCCGTGGTCCCAACAAAGTCGTTGCGATCGCCGTCGTCGGAAGCCCCAAACTGAACGTGAGCGAGGTGGAGACCTATGCTCGTATGGGCTCGGTCCAGGAGGAGGTGCTCCGCGTCATTGGGACCAGCCGACAGTGGCTTCGACATCTGACCATCGTGGTGGCCTTGGTCAGCAATCCTAAGACCCCGCTCGCGGTTTCGATGCCCCTGGTGCCGAGGCTTCCCGCGCGCGAAATGCGTCGGATTGCCAGCGACCGCAACGTCGCGGATGGGGTGCGGATCACGGCCCGCCGGTGTTTGATGGCGAACGAGGAGAGACGGTCCTAGACCTGCCACGTTGCGTCTGCGAGACCTCGCGTTCTTGACGCAGCTTTTAACTCCGGACGGCCTCGAGGGGTCTGACACGCTCGACAGCGGCTTTCAGGTGAATCACGCGGACGAGCGAGATACAGTGACAGGTAACCTCGAACGCAGTGATTGCTACTCGTCGTTCACCGGCTTTTTCTTCTTCTTTCGGGACCCCCGGGAGCGGCGCTGGGCCAAAATCCACTCCGAGCGGAGTTGCGACAGCCCATCCATATACCCCGCCACCGTGACCCGATCGGCCTCGTCGAGATGCTTGAGCAACTCGATCGCGTGTCGAAGATCGCGCTCAACCGTCTTCTCCGTGGTCTCGTGATAGAGCCTCCTGATTTCTCGGCGAACGTCGGTCGGAATGGTCTTGCTCACGGTTGATGACGGCGTAGTGACGCGCGAAGCTCCACGAGCGATTGCGTGTTCATTACGTCGGCGGGGCTGGCCCACGCTCGGCGGGCGACCAGGATACCCCAGTGGAGTAGGTCAAAGTCGGACGGCGCGTGGGCGTCGGTCGTGATGACCAGCTTCACACCACGCTCGCGGGCCATTCGCGCGTGGATGTCGGAGAGATCGAGACGATGTGTCTGCGAGTTGATCTCGAGCGCGACCCCGAGCCGCGCCGCAGCATCGAACACGGTGTCATGACGGAGTCGGTACGGCTCTCGACGCAGGAGAAGCCGCCCCGTCAAGTGCCCCATGACATCGACCACCGGTGACTCTATCGCCCGTAGTAGGCGGTCGGTCATCTGGAACTCGTCTTGCTCGAACGCGGAGTGGACCGATGCGACCACGAGATCGAGCTCGGCGAGACAGTCCTCGGATGGGTCGAGGGTTCCGTCTGCGAGGATGTCACATTCGATTCCCGCGAGGAGGGCGACGCCATCCACCCGCGCGTCGATGTCGCGAACGTGTCGGGCGTGCGCCATGGTCTCCACATCGGCCTTCCCATCGGTCGCCGTGGTGTGACAGTGGAGATCACCCTTGAGATCCGCACGTTCGATGAGCGCGGGGAGGTCGCCAGACGCGGCCGCGAAGAGCTCGCCGCGGTGCTCGCGGAGCTCCGGGGGGACATAGGCCAAACCGAGCGTTTCATAGATCTCTGACTCCGTGTCTCCGGCAAGTCGGCGGTCGTCGGATTCCCGGAAGAGCCCGTACTCGTTGAGTTTGAGCCCACGCTGCAGTGCCAGATCGCGCAGCGCAATGTTGTGGGACTTCGAGCCAGTGAAATACTGAGCTGCGGCCCCCGTGCTTTCGGGCGCGACCAGACGGAGGTCGGCCTGCACGGTGTTGTGGAGCAAGATGCTTGATTTCGTAGTGCCGTGGGCGAGTATCCGGTCGACACCTGGGAAACTCGTAAACCGGGTCATGAGTGCGTCGTTGGCTCCGACCGCGAGTAGGTCGACATCTCCGCAGGTCTCGCAACCGCGTCGCAAGCTGCCGACGGGAAAGACCGTCACCCTGGGTGCACCGTCGAGCAAGTAGTCGGCGAGCTCGCTGGCGACCGCGTGGGTTTCCCCGATCAGATGACGACCGACGCGGTG
>JAYZGM010000341.1:0-6576 GCA_036336225.1 Acidobacteriota bacterium
TTACGGTGTGTTAGGAGTGACGCACCGAGGGGACTCGAAAACGTTACGGCCTCAGTATGTCAGCCAGCGCTGGGAATGGGCATCTCGTCATTCGGGGAGCCCGTACGCACAATCTCAAAAATATTGACCTCTCGTTGCCGACCGAGCAGCTGATTATCGTGACTGGGGTCAGCGGGTCGGGGAAGTCCTCCCTGGCCTTCGACACGATCTACGCCGAGGGCCAACGGCGCTACGTGGAGTCGTTGTCTGCCTATGCGCGGCAATTTCTTGAGCGCATGGAGAAGCCGGATGTCGACGAGATCGACGGCATCTGTCCGGCCATCGCCATCCGCCAGAAGAATAGCGTGCGCAACCCGCGGTCGACGGTCGGGACGACGACCGAGATCCTGGACTATCTCCGGCTCCTGTTTGCGCGGGTGGGGCGTACGGTGTGCCGCCAGTGTGGCACCGAGGTGGTGCGTGAATCGGCCGAGGTGGCGGCCCGTCAACTCATGGCGCTGCCGGCGAAGACACGCTTGTTGCTCGGGTTCGACTATCCCACGTTAGAGGGAGGGAGCGCGGGGGCTGATCCGGTGATGGAGCCGGACGCCGAGACGGGGGAGGGCGAGCTCGATCCCGTACGTGCGACGTTGAACGCCTTGCGGAAGCGTGGGTTTGGCCGTGTCGTCGTCGAGGGGCGTGCCGTGAGCTTCGACGAGGTGGAATCCGACACGCTGGCCGGCATCGAGACGCTGCAGATTATCGTCGACCGCGTGCAGGTCGGGCCTGACGCGCTGGGGCGGATCACGGATTCTCTGGAGACGGCATACCTGGAATCGGGTGGAGAGGCCTTTGCGATCGAGGTTGGACGCGACGCGTCCTCCGAGACGCGTCCCGTGCATCGGTTCAGCGAACGCTTTGATTGTCGGGCGTGCGGTATCGCCTACGAGGTGCCGCAACCACGGCTCTTCTCATTCAATAGCCCGTTTGGAGCCTGTCAGACGTGTCATGGGTTCGGCAATGTCATTGAGTTGGACCTGAATCTCGTCGTGCCGGACCAGACGAAGTCCATTCAGCAGAACGCCATAGACCCCTGGACCAAGCCGAATTACCGGTCTCACCTGGCAGATCTGAAACGCGCCGCCAAGGCGGGCGGCGTGCGTGTCACCACCCCCTGGAATGAACTGACGGACGAGGAGCGGACGTTCATCATCGAGGGGAATGGCGATGACTACAAAGGCATCACGGGGTTTTTCGCCCGGCTGGAGCGGAAGAAATACAAGGTGCATATCCGGGTCTTCCTCAGCCGGTATCGCGGCTATGTGGAATGTCCCGAATGTGAGGGGACGCGGCTACGTCGCGAGGCGCGCGACGTCTTCGTGGCCGGTCGCTCGATCGATGACGTCTGTCGTTTGACCGTGGGCACCGCGACCGAGTTTTTCGAGGGCCTCTCGCTGACAGAGACAGAGGCGGAGGTCGGCGACCGGGCCATGCAGGAAATCCGGCGAAGGCTCCTGTTTCTGCGCAATGTCGGACTCGAGTATCTGACGCTGGATCGGCTGTCGTCGACCCTGTCTGGCGGGGAGGTGCAGCGAATCAATCTGGCCACGGCGCTGGGGTCGGCGCTGGTCGGGACGTTGTATGTGCTCGACGAACCGTCGATCGGGTTGCACCCCCGTGATAACGAGCGCCTCATCAAGATCCTGCAGGAGCTGCGCGACCAGGGGAATACCGTGCTTGTGGTTGAACACGATGCCGACACCATCCGCAGGGCCGACATCGTGGTGGATCTGGGACTCGGGGCAGGGGAGCAGGGCGGCCGTGTCATCCATAGCGGGTCGTTCGACTCTTTGCTGAAAGAGCCGCAATCCCTGACCGCGAAGTACATGCGCGGCGACCTGAAGATTCCCTTGCCGACGAGCCGGCGCCGGCATTCGCCGTTGGCGATCCGGGTGTCGGGTGCCCGCGAGCACAATCTCCAGGGCATCGACGTGGCGATTCCCTTGAACACGCTGACCTGTGTCACAGGGGTGAGCGGGTCGGGTAAGTCCACCTTGGTACACGACGTCCTTTACGCGGCGATCAAGCGACGGAAGGGGGAGTGGGACAAGCGGGTCGGGTCGCATGATGAACTCGATGGTGACGAATTGGTGTCGGATGTGATCTTGGTGGATCAGGCACCCATCGGGCGCACGCCCCGGTCGAATCCGGTCACCTATCTCAAGGCATTTGATCCGATTCGCGAGCTGTTTTCGAAGACGAAAGATGCCCGGGCCAATGGGCTGACAGCGGGCCATTTCTCGTTCAACGTGCCGGGTGGTCGGTGCGACGCATGCGAAGGTGAGGGCGTCATGCGGGTAGAGATGCAGTTCCTCGCCGATGTCTTCGTTCCGTGCGAGGAGTGCAATGGTCAGCGCTTTAAGCCACAGGTGTTGGATGTCGCGTATCGTGGCTGCAATGTTGACGAAGTTCTGGGGATGACCGTGCGCGGGGCGCTGTCATTCTTTAGCACCTCCCCGAAGGTGGTGCGACGGCTGCGCGTGCTCGACGAAATCGGTCTCGGGTATTTACGGCTCGGACAACCCGCGACCACGCTCTCCGGGGGCGAGGCCCAGCGGATCAAGATCGCGGCCCATCTGTCCTCTCGCAAGAAGGAGCGGACGCTCTATATTCTCGACGAGCCCACGACAGGGCTGCATTTCGACGACATCGCGAAATTGCTCACGGCCTTTCGTAAGCTATTACAGGCTGGGAATAGCGTACTCGTCATCGAACACAATCTCGACGTCATGAAGTCGGCGGACTGGATCATTGATCTTGGTCCTGAAGGGGGTGTCGCGGGCGGGCAGGTTGTCGCCGTCGGGACGCCGGAACAGATTGCGATGACCGAGGCCTCACACACCGGTCGCTACCTGCGGCCGGTCTTGGCCGCGGATGACGGGCTCGAGGTGCCGTTATGACGAGAGGTGATGGCGGGGAGCACGGGTATGGTGTGGTACGATCCGGGTGTTGTGCCGGGCGTGCAGCACGCGTGTTTCTTCCGGGTGGGTCTCGCCCCACTCTGGCTGGATGGTGCAGTCAGGCACACAACGTCTTGGTCCTGTACAGGGGTATGACTGGCCCGACGTGCCCGCGGCAGAGTGGAAGGGGCGAGGGCTGTTAGTGCCCCGTAACTAAATGGAAGTCGATGGATTCTGTTCAAGCTACGCGTCTGCGTAAAGGGATGCTTGTCAAGTTGCAGAATGAACTCTACCGGGTGTTAGAGGTGAATCACCTGACGCCGGGTAAAGGCAAGGCATTCGTACAGTCCAAGATGCGGCACGTGAAGGCCGGCACGCTCCTGGACAACAAATTCCGCTCGGCGGACATTGTCGAACGTGCGGCGTTAGACGACCGTGAGATGCAGTTCACGTATCGTGACGGCGACACGTTCCACTTCATGGATCTCGAGACGTACGAGCAAATCGAGATGGGGGCCGAAACGCTGGGCGAGTCTGTGAACTACCTGTTGCCGGAGGCCGTCATCAAGGTGTCGCTGTTTGAGGGTGAGGCCGTGGGGCTTGACTTACCGATGACCGTCGACCTGGAGGTGGCCGAAACGGCCCCCGCAATCAAGGGCGCGACGGCCAATGCGCAACTGAAGCCAGCCACGCTACAGACGGGGCTTGTTGTGCAGGTACCGCCCTTTATCAGCAACGGTGACACGATCCGGGTCAATACCGAAACTGGCGAGTATCAGTCTCGCGCGTAATCCGAAGTCTTTGCACGACGGGTCAGGCGCCCGTCGGTCCAGCCGTGGCTGCCGACAGTCTGTCGACCGTGTTCTTTGATTCCGTGCTGCCTGCGGCGCTATGGCTGCTGGGTGCGGGGTTCCTTGTGGCGAGCGCGCGGCTGGCCGCTCAATTCTTTCAGTTCCGACGTTTACGTGCTTCGGTGGTGCTGACCTGGCCTGGAAAACACTCCTTGTCGTACGGCGTGTCGCTTGGCTTTGGCGTGTTTTTCGGCGTGCTGGTGTTCATGAAGATTGTGATTCACCAGCGGCCCCTTGTTGAGGCGTTTGGCGAAGGCATGATGTTCATGTACTACGCCTATGCCGTCCCGCTCAGACTCAAGATTGGTCACGGATTCTATAACGACGGGATCTGGTCCGACACGGGCTACGTGCCCTATGCACGGATTGGTGGGCTCTCGTGGCGAGAGGGGACTGGTCTGACGCTCGTACTCATCGATCGGATGCGGAGTCGGGTGCGGCGACTCGACGTGCCGGCCGAGTACTATGGCGAGGTCCGGCGGCTCCTGCGCGACAAGATCGCGGCCCACGATATTCAATTTACCGGTAAGGGGTTTGATTTAGGGGCAGACGAGAGGGAGGTCGTGTAATCCCGCGGGGTTTATTGGCCCATCATGTCCAGGATGATACCAACGAGGCCTGGGCCAGTGGCGGTCGGGTCGTTGATCCAGTCGGGCGGTGTGAGCCAGACGAACGCCAAGATCGCAATGACCATGAGGTCGTATTGCCAGGTGGCGCGGTCGAAGGTCCAGAAGAGCGCGTGCCAGATTGCACGTGTCGGCAGTGTTAGTAGCCGCTGGAGGTTCATGCGGTGCCTTTCTCGTCTGTTTGCAGTGCGCGCCACGTGAAGTAGATGCGGTCGAGTACGGTCACGACCGACAGCACGAGGATGACCCAGAGCACGGCGCCCATACGGTTGGTGAAGGCACCGATCATCACGAGCACGATTCGTTCCGGACGTTCCATGAATCCGACCTTGCACTTGTCGATCATGGACTCGGCACGTGCCCGAGTGTAGCTGGTCATCACGGAGAACATCATCGCAAAGGCGGCGATCATCACGTAATCCGTACGGCCGAGTTGCGCATAGAGGTAGATGACACCGATGAAGAGGGACAGGTCCGAGAACCGATCCATGACCGAATCCCAGAAACCGCCAAATTCTGATGCGAGATTGGTCGCCTCTGCGACCTTGCCGTCGATAAAATCAAAAATGTTGGCGACGAGCATGATGAAGCCGGCGGTGACGAAGCGCCCCTGGGCAAATTGCCAGGCCGCAAGAAAATTGATGATGACGCCGACCAGCGTCAACACATTCGGGTGGATGCGTAGGGCGACACACGCGCCGATGATGGCGCGGAGCGGAAACATACAAGCGGCGCCGATAGCGCCAGTGAAGGTCATGTCTGGAATGTTGAAGGCTTGCCGATAATTAGTGTTAACCGACCCAACCTAGAAATATAGCCGATGGCCATCTCTGATCTCAAGACCGAGATTGCGGCGCTGCCTCAGCAGCCGGGCGTGTATCTCTATTTTGATGCCAGCGGGGAGACGGTGTACATCGGCCGGGCGCGCTCACTCCGGGAGCGTGTGCGGAGTTATCTGAGTGCCTATGGATCGAGTCCGAAAACGAATGCTTTGCTCGACGTCGTCACCCGGCTGGAGGTGATCGTCACCGATTCATTGGTCGAGGCGCTGGCCCTTGAGAACCATCTCATCAAACAGCGCTCTCCGCGGTTCAATATCTTGCTGCGGGATGACAAGAATTACCCCTACCTGCAGTTAACTACTGGCGAAGCCTGTCCGCGCGTACTGGTCGCGCGACGCGTCGAGCGAGATGACCATACCTATGCGGGGCCGTTCTTGCCGGCAACCCTTGCTCGCCGGACGATGTCGCTCACCCACAAACTGTTCGGCATCCGATCGTGCAACGAGGTCATCAACGGGCGCCGCGGTCGCGCGTGCTTGGAATATGACATCAAACGTTGCGTCGCGCCGTGCGTGGCGGAGATCTGCAGCCCGGAACAATATGCCGAGGTGGTCGAGCACACGCGGATGTTTCTCGAGGGGCGGAACGAGGAACTCATTGTCGAGTTGAAACGGCAGATGCTGGCTGCCTCGGACGACTTGAGGTTTGAAGAAGCGGCGCAGACCCGCGATGCGATCAAGACGGTCGAAACACTGCGGGACCGGCAGCAGAAGATGTCGACGGTGCGTCTGGGCGATCGCGATGCGTTTGGCGTCAAGGTCGGACCGGCCGGTGCCGTGGTCCAGGTGTTTCAGATGCGGGGCGGGAGGGTGATCGAACGAGTTGAGCTGGCCGCGGATCTTCCGGTGGGGGAGGGTTTCGCCGAAAAGGAAACCGTGCAGGCGGCGCTTCAACAATTTTACGAGGTGCGGGCTGCGCCTCCGGAGGTGCACGTCCCGGTCGAACTCGAGGATGCCGAGGCGCTGGAGGGCTGGCTGAGCGAGCGCGCGAAGCGAAGGGTGCGGCTTGCCGTCCCGAAACGAGGGGAGAAGCGGGGGCTTCTTGATTTGGCCACTAGGAATGCGTCCTTGGCCTACCGGTCCCGGTTCAGTGATGAGGCCCGGTTGGACGCGGCTGCCCTCGACGCTCTGCGAGACGTCCTGCGATTACCGGCACTGCCACGGCGGATCGAGTGTTTCGATATCTCGACGCTTCAGGGAGCCGAGACGGTAGGGGCGATGGTCGTGAGCGAGGACGGTCGGCTCGCGCGCAGGGAATACCGAAAATACCGCGTTCGGGGCGGGGAATGGGGGGATGGAAAGATCGCGCTCGGCGGAGA
>JAYZGM010000342.1:0-6664 GCA_036336225.1 Acidobacteriota bacterium
GACCAGTTTCAGCATCCACGACAGTAACAATGCCATTGCCGTTCGCCATGTAGATCAGCCTGTCGTAGTACAGCAACGAAGAGATATAGGGGGCGCCCGTCGAGACCCGCCAGGCGACGTGCGTCTCGCCGACATCACCACGTCCCCCGGAGCGGATCGCCATATACGGACCGGCCCGATGGCCACGACTCGTGTAGACGGTCCCATTGTCGTCATAGGTGGCCGTAGGCACCGGATACTGGTTGGACTCGCCGGCTGACCACAGCCACTCGCCAGTGGCGGGGTCATACGCGTCAAGACGCTGACTGGCGTTGACGACGAGCTCGGGCCCGCTGGGACCGGCAATCACGGTCGGCGTGCTGAACGACCGCAGACCGGTCCCTCGATCGACCTTCCAACGCTCCTCGCCCGTCAGACGATCCAGGGCGAGAAGATACGCCCCGGATTCATGGTCGCACTGGAGGACGACCAAGTCCGCGTAGATCGTGGGAGAGCTGGAATGCCCCCAGACGATGTCGAAGGGACCGTACTCCCGTGCGAGATGACGAGACCACACGGGCTGCCCTTGCATGTCGAGCGCCACGAGCTGCCCCGTCGCGAACCACGCGTAGATCCGCTCGCCATCGGATGCCGCACTGGGGCTCGCCATGTTGTGCTTCTGATGCGCGTCGGGCTGGACTCCTTCAGCCGGCAACGCGTACTCCCATGCCACACCACCATCGGCCCAGTGGAACGCGCTCACCAAGAAAACCACCTCGGCGCCATCACCGCTCAGACGTTCGCCCCCCAACGGCAGCTCGCTCTCGGGGTCGGGCCCACCTCTCACCAAGGCGGGATGCCCACCCGCGCGCAACCGTCCGCGACCAACCTGCGACGTCAGCACCACGAGATCGTCTACGACGATAGGCGACGACACACCGAGACCGCGAAGCGGAGTGCGCCATGCTACGCGATCCTGATCACTCCACGCTGTGGGTAGACTGCCGTCGAGCACAATCCGGCGACCATCCGGCCCCCGCCAGTGGGGCCAGTCTTCCGCGTGCAGTAGGTTGACCGAAACAATGCACAGAACCAGGACGTATCCGAAGCGGGTAGACATGAGCGTATTGAGTAAAAGGTCAAAGACCCGATCGCACAGGACTCTGACCACGGTGGGGAAAGATCCGGTCGAAGACAACGGATACGGGCTTTGTCCGGCCCTGCTCAGGGCTGGTTCGCAGCTACGACAGACACGTCCCGAAGACGCTCTTGGACCGTTCCGGGTATCCCGAGTCGCGTATTAGCCCCGAGATACGCAAGGAGCTCCGCCGTCTCTGGCCAGCTCTGGAACTGAAACGACTGTTTCGACCCCTCGGCCATCCGATAGGCCGTCCGTCCCCGAAAATCGCGAGCGTCAATGTCTGCTCCCTGTTGCACCAGATACTCGACGACTTCGTTCAGCCCCCGGAACGCCGCGCCATGTAGAGCGGTGAAATCGGCCTCGTTGACTGCGTCGAGCTCGGCGCCAGCCTCCAACAGAACACGCACCGAGACCTCAGCGCTCTCGGAACGCACCCCGCGAGGTTCACGAGGCCTATACGTCGACCGGCCCAAGCCGGCGGCCGCCATAAACGGCGTGGTGCCGTCATCGGTAGTGAGGTATTGATCCGCGCCAGCGGCAAGCAATGTCCGAAGAATGGCGCCCCCGGCGGCGGCGCCGGTCGTCGTCCGTCCGGCCTCCGTCGTCGGTCGATTCAATTCGAACGCGGCGACCCACAATGGCGTGGCGCCACGCAGATCGCCAGTACCACAGGCAAATGGCTCAAAGGCCCCCTTGCGGGGCCAGCCGATATAGCTCATGAGCATGGCCGAAGTGGTGATACGCCCGTTGGGATCGGCGCCACGGGCCAGCAGCGTTTCGACCAGCGCGAGACGGCGGTCGGGGTCCAGGGCCTGACGCCCGAACGTGGCGTAGCGGTCAAACCCGTTGTGTCGGCGGTTCCAATCGGAGAGCCAGGTAAAGACACTGCCGACAGCCGTGTGAAGCGCGGGGATCCCGCCCATCCGACCGTTGGGATCTGCCCCACGCTCCAGAAGAAACCGCGCGAACACGTCACGACCGACCACGATGGCGAAGGGCAACGCGTGCGTACCATCGGCGCCGGTCTCATTCGGATCGACCCCAGCCGAGAGCAGCATCTCCGCGATGTCGATGTCGCCGTTCTGAGCCGCGAACAGGAGAGGTGTAAATCCCTTGTCTGTCGAAGGGTGAGGATCCGCTCCCGTCTCCAGCAGCGCCCGCACGACCCGTTCGTGCGACTCCGAAACCGCCCACATCAACGCAGTGCTGCCGGTCTCGGCAGTGGAGGCATTGACCTTCGCTCCTCGCGAGAGCAGGGTCTCGACGACCCCCAGATGACCGGTGCGCGCGGCGGTCATCAGCGGCGTGAGACCGCTCGTCTGAGCCAGATTGACGTCCGCTCCCGCGGTCAGCAAGCGATCGAGCGTCGCGACACTGGCGTTCTCCGCCGCTCGCGCCAATGGCGTGACCCCGTGGTCGTCCGACGCGTTTGGATCGGCCCCGGCGCGGAGCAGACGATCGACCGTCTGGAGGTCGTTCCAGTGCGCGGCCCAGAGCAGCGCGGTGGCGCCGTCGGCTCGTGGAACATTGACATCAACCCCGGCATCGAGCAAAGCCGTGACCCGCTGTAGATCTCGCTCGGAGACCGCATCGACCAGCCGAGAGTCTTGGCCGGATACGACGCCCGGCCCGATACCCAACACCGCACCCACGAGCCACCCGGATATGACGCGCCTTCGCATGACGACCCCCAGTGCTCGCGCCTTGCGGCAACTCCTCCGTGCCATCGTCCCACTCCATCTAACGTCAGTAAACTGCCGCCAGTATATGCCAATCAAGACGCCCCGACGTGGCTTCCCCGTGGACAGCTCTCGGTGCAGCTTCGTATAGTGCGTTGTCATCGTCGGCTGACGGAAGGGGTGTAGTGAACATGCGAGTCACGAGTGCGAGTGTCGTCTTTCTGAGTCTGGTCATCGCGTCAAGAGGAGCCGGAGGACAGGACCGACGACTCGTCGACGCAGTAGCCGGTCAGGACACCATCGCGGTCGGCTCACTACTGGCGGAGGGCGTGGACGTTAATGTTCCGCGCGCGGATGGCACCACGACGCTGCTCTGGGCCGCCCACTGGGACAACCTCCCGCTGGCGACCAGCCTTCTCGAGATGGGCGCCGACCCGAACGACGCCGACGACCACGGGGTCACCCCGCTGGAGCGAGCCACCGAAAACGCGAGTCTCGAGATGGTGGAGCTCCTCCTCGCGGGTGGCGCTGACGCGACGGCGACTCGGACCAGTGGGCTCACGCCCTTGATGACAGCGGCCAAGACCGGTCACCTCGCCACCGCCAGGACACTCATCAGCCACGGCGCGGACGTGAACGCGGTCACGAGCAAGACCGGAAGCACCGCCTTGATGTGGGCCCTGGCGGCACCACACCCGGAGCTTGTTCGACTCCTGCTCGCCCATCGGGCCGACCCCAATCTCGCGACCCATGTCGGCTTCACGCCACTCATGTTTGCGGCACGAAACGGCGACCACGAGATGGGCCGGGCACTGCTTACCGCTGGAGTCGACGTCAATCAGACCGGCCCGGACGGGACCCATGTCCTGCCGTTTGCCATCGTCGCAGGGCAAGCCGACTTTGGGTTGTTCTTGCTCGAGCAGGGGGCAAACCCGAATTCTCGGATGGGGGGAATCAGCGCCCTCCACGCCGCCACCGGAGGGGTGTCCCCCTGGCTCGCCGACTGGCGTCGGCGACACGGTCCGGTCGGTGGCGGGCGCATGCAAGGCGCCGACCGCGTAGCGCTGGTCAAAGCGCTGTTGGCTCACGGCGCGAACCCGAACGCGCGGATCACAGCGTCCGCCATGTTGATGTTCTATATCGGCTACCCCAAGAAGGGAGCGTTTGAACCGTTTGCGCCGGGCACTGGCGATCTACGTGGCGCCACCCCCCTCTGGGTGGCTGCATTTGACCTGAATGGTGCCCCGAGTCAGGTGTTTAGCGTCATCCCCAGCTTCACCGGCAGCAGCGCCGATATCTTGCGTGTCCTGCTGGACGCGGGCGCAGACCTCACGTTGACGACCGACGATGGAACGACCCCATTGATGGCCGCGGCCGGACTGGGTCGCGCGACCTACACCCCGCGGCAGCCACGCGGCGTACCCTCACCCACCGCCCAAGCGGCAGTGCGCATGCTCGTGGAAGCGGGCGCCGATATCAACGCAGTGAACGAGGCGGATTTCACCGCGCTACATGGCGCCGCCTTTCGCGGACTCAACGAGGTCATTGAGTATCTCGTCGCCAACGGCGCCGACATCAACGCGCGCGACTTTCGTGGACGCACCGCCTATCGGATGGCGGAGGGCGCGAAGCAGTCGTTCCAGTTCCAAAGCTGGCCCGATACTGCCGACCTTCTGGCAACCCTGGGAGCCGACACCGGACTCGGTATCCCGGGCACCATCCAGGAACGGCTCCGCGATGTGCCGGTCGAGACGACCGACGGCCCGTAGCTGTCGCGCGTGGCGGTCAACTCGATTCATTGCCCTACTGGGTAAGGTGCGTCGTGAAGAAACGGGCCATCTCTTCGAACGCTTCCCGCCACTCGGGCACATCCCGAATGTAGTGCCCATGCGCCTGCGCCTCGAACACGTGAAGGTCGGCTACCACGCCAGCCTGACGAAGGTTGCGGTGGACCCGGACGGTATCGCTGGGAAGCAGGTCTCGAGTGCCGGTGGTAAGGATGGCGGGGGGAAACCCACTCATATCCCCATAAACCGGCGAGAGCATCGGGTCATGCAGGGCGTGGCTCTCGGCGTAAAGCTCGGCCATCGCCTGACAGCGCCCATCGGTGCCGATCAGCACATTGTCCACCAGGTGATTCGTGGAGAACGAGTCGCCGGTACGGGTCAAATCGGCCATCGAGGTACCGGGCGCAATGGCGGCAGGAAGTGGTAACCGCTCCACCTTCAACCGCAGCACCGTGGATAGGGTGAGAGCCCCGCCGGCCGAGACACCCAAAATACCCATCTTCGTTGGATCAGCCATCTCGATGGCCCCCCTCCATGCCGACACCGCATCGTCGAGTGCCGCCGGATACCGGAACACCGGAGGACGACGACAATCGACCGAAAGCACCCGCAACTGACCGACTCCCGCGAGGATCGCGCCGTCGAACATGCCGCCCGGTCCACCACCCATGACGTAGCACCCACCGTGAATGTGCATCAGGAGTCGATCGCGGTTCTCCACTGGAATCTCAGACGGCGTCAGTAGGTAGGCTGAGACCCCGTTGACCTCCATCGGCTCGAACGTCACACCATATCGGTCGAGCACGGGTTGCGGGTCTCGGGGGGCGCGGTCAAGCGTCTCGACCACGGCGTTCCACTCGTCGATGGTCTGCGGCGGCCGGTCCCAGTTCTCCGGGACCGGCACGGCAAGAAGTTGCTAAAGCTCCCGACTTACCGTGTCGGGCACAGGGAGGGTACGCGCGGGTAACGCACGACTGACCGGACCTGATTGGGTCCTGACCACGCCCCCCGCCGCAAAGGTGAGGATGCAAACGAGAACGACCGAGCCAACAAAATACGCCCGCAGACACGGGGACAACGTCCTTTCAGTAAAGCCGTTCAGTCGACAGTCGAACTCGCCCCGCCGCGCCGAACACTCACTGGACGCGGCCGTCGGTCGTCATGATGGTGTCTTGAAACGTGTCCCACGTATGACGCCGGAGAAGAACCTGACGTCCGCTCAGATGACCGTGATCCAGCGTCAGGCGTCCTCGATGGCGAGGTTTCGGGAGACGCGGCTCGACGAACCCCGCATCCAGTCCTCCGCCAACTGACTGGTGTGGCACAGCCGGGTCCCGTCGAGCTGGCTACCAAGCGCCACCCACTCAGTACCGTTCATCGTCGGACACTGGCGCCATCGGCCAACGCTGGGATGCCACTCCGTCGACGGTCGAGCCCGCGTGCATGATCGTCGGCGCGGCCTGAAGAAACGGCGTCGGAAAGCTGTGCGTGGGGGCGGACACGCGGTCGAGCGCCGCGACCTCAGTTTCGTCGAGCTGTATCTCGAGCCCCCCGAGATTGCTCTCAAGCTGCTCCATCGTCCGGACGCCGATGATCGTAGAACCCACGCCTGGTTTTGACTGCACCCAAGCGAGCGCCACGGCCGCGACCGTGGTCTGGTGCTCACGTGCGACGCGCACCAGCTCGTCGAGAATGACAAACGTCGGCTCGGTGAGAAGCGCGGTGACCCGGTCGCCACGCCCTGGCTGGGCCGCGTGGGCGTTCTCGCGTGTATATTTCCCGGAAAGCACCCCACTGCGCAAAGGCGACCAGGGTGTCACGCCAAGTCCCAGCTCCTGGGCCATGGGAATGAGCTCACCCTCCACGGTACGCTCCAGCAACGAGTACTCAATCTGGAGCGCCACCAGCGGTGACCAGCCACGAAAGCTGGCGGTCACCTGAGCCTGCGCAACTTTCCACGCCGGGGTGTCGGAGAACCCGAGGTACCGTATCTTTCCGGACGTGACCAGATCGTCCAACGCCCGCATCGTCTCATCGATCGGGGTAAACCAGTCCCACAAATGCATCCAATACAGGTC
>JAYZGM010000343.1:0-7150 GCA_036336225.1 Acidobacteriota bacterium
TCGCATCGAAGTGGATCCCTACGAGCCCGTACGTCTCATGACCCGGAAAGGCATTGGTTATCAGCTCCTGTGACCACGGGCGTCACGGGTGCCTGCCGCGTGTCGTCCACGTCAGACCTCCGTGTCATCGGGACCGAGATCGGCGCTAGGGGGCAGGGGGTGTTCGGCGAGATAGTCTCGAATGACATCCAGGATGATCGGGCCAAGATCCTCCGCCTTGCGCGCACCGATGCCATAGACATCGAGGAGTTCGGCCGGGGTGGTCGGGCGTCGCCGGGCCAGGTCCCGGACGGTATTGTCGTGAAAGACGACATAGGGCGGGACACCTCGTGCGCGGGCCACCTCCAGGCGGCACTGTCGTAACGCCTCGAAGAGGCCGGCATCGACGCCTTCCCACGCAGAGGGGTCACGGTCGAGCCGACGTCGGCGCTGACCGGGGGCGGGTCGGGGCAGGCGGTAGAGCTCGACGGGGTGCTGGCCCTTGAGGGCGGCGACACCGGTGTCGGTGAGCTGCAGCACGGGGTACGGGCCGTCGGTGCGCAGAAGGAGTTCCTGCTCGGTCAACTGGTCGAGAAAGCCCCGGAGCTCCGCGATCGGGACGTCGGCGAGGAGCCCGAACGTGCTCAGGCGCTCGTGGCGTTGCGCCGTGATCTGATCGCTGGAGCGGCCTCGCAGGACGTCGATGACGTGGCCCATGCCCCAGCGGTGGTCGAGCCGGACTACCGTCGAGAGAATCTTCTGGCTGATGGTGGCGGCGTCGTCGAGGCGCTCCAGCTCCTTGAGGCACCAGTCGCACGCCTCGCAGGTGTCGCGCGTATAGCGCTGACCGAAGTACTCGACGAGTACGCGATGCCGGCACCGCGTGCCGGCCGCATAACGCTCTATATCCCGTAGTAAACGACGGTTGTTCTCCGAGAGTTCGCCACTCTGTTCGAGCATCTGACGCCACTTGGCCATGTCGCCACCAGAGTAGAGGAGGACGCACTCGGCCTCGAGTCCATCACGACCCGCTCGCCCCGATTCCTGCTGGTAATGTTCCAGTGAGCGTGGCGTGCCGGCGTGAATGACGAAGCGAATATTCGAGCGGTCGATACCCATACCGAAGGCGACGGTCGCGACCATCACGTCGGCACGTTCTTCGAGAAAGGCTTCTTGATGCCGGTGGCGTGTGGCATCGGGGAGTCCGGCGTGATAGGGCAGCGCGCGATGCCCGAGTTCCTCCAGCCACTGGGCGAGCTTCTCGACCTCACGCCGCGAAATGCAGTAAATGATGCCGGCTTCGCCGACATGGCGGTCGAGCACCTGGCGTATCTGCGGCTTCAGGCCGGTACGGGCCCGCACGCGATAAACGAGGTTCGGCCGATCGAAGGACCCCACGAGCACGTCGGGGGTGCGCAGCGAGAGCTGCTGGGCGATGTCGTCTCGCACGTGCTGGGTGGCGGTGGCCGTGAAGGCGTGGACGCTGACGTCTGGAAATTCGTCGCGCAGCCGGGCCAGCTGCCGGTACTCGGGGCGAAACTCGTGTCCCCACTGACTGATGCAGTGGGCTTCATCCACCGCGATGAATCGCACGCCCCAGTCGGCGAGCTGCTGTCGAAACGCCGGACCCCCGTCGCCGACGAGGCGTTCGGGGGTGACATAGAGGAGGCGGCAGCGTCGCGCGTCGAGGTCGTGATAGATCTGGCGCCGTGCGTCCGCCGTCACCGAACTGTTGAGTGCGGCAGCGGGCACGCCGCTGGCGACGAGGCCGTCGACCTGGTCTTTCATCAGCGACACGAGTGGCGACACGACGAGCCCCAGGCGCGGCTTCGTGCCGACCAGGGCGGGCATCTGAAAGCAGAGGGATTTGCCGCCGCCGGTCGGGAGTACCACGACGCTGTCGCGACCCTCGAGGTTCGCGAGACTCGCGGCGTGCTGTAGCGGCCTGAATTCACGGTAGCCCCAGTAGCGGACCAGGGTGTCGTGCAGCTCGGTATCGCGGCTCTCGGGCTGGGTGGGGGGCGTGGGTTCGGGCACGGGCGTATCTCAGGGGCGTCGGCAACCGGAGGGAGCGGGGAGGAGCCCTGTCTGTCTCTCTGGCGTCGACGTGACGCCGCCGCAGGGGTCGAGGCTCCTCACGGGTAGTGGCCGCTCACTCCGGATGCACCGGAGCGCGTTTTGTCCCGCGGGGTTACTTCGCGGGGCCGAGGCCGGCGCCCCGGCGCCAGGCCGCGATCTGGCCGAGATGATCCATTTCGTGGGAGGTCATGATGAAGGCGATCAGGGCGCCCACGGTGGGAAAGCTGGCCCGCATATTTTCGTTGGGCTGCTCGGCATCGAGGACCGAAGACGCGACCGTGGGTAACGTCGCCTTCCAGATCTCGTGAACCTTTTCGAGTTCGGCGAGCAACTCGGCTTTGGAGGGGAAGAGGGAGCGGTCGTCACTGGGCGTCCCGCCGGTCTTGAAGATCTCGGTCCACCCGTCTGGTGGCGACCCCTCGATGCCGATCGCGGCGCCCACGCTGTACGCCGCCGTGATCATGTGCCCCAGACTCCAGGCGGGGTGATTCACCAGATCATGGGGTTGGGCGCACATCTGATCTTCTGGAATATCGTCTGTGAGTCGCTTGGCGATCACGAGCTGCAGGTCGTAGGCGTGAAAAAAGTGTGTGAGCATCGGGAATCAGGTCTCCTGGGTAATCGTGAAGCGCGCAACTGACTGTCTGAGCGACAGCGGGGATACGTCTGCCATGGAGCGTTCGACCTCGGGCGTGCGGGTGGTGCTGCGTGCGTCCCATTTTTCGGACGTCTTGCGAGTCATGTGCGCATTTCGCTGGGTAGTGGCCTCCGGCCCAGGATAATCCTGGCCGGACAGGCAGAGAGGCGCACGCCTCATACGGTGGTGATTATAGCGCCGGAGACTTGCACAAGCGCGCGGAAGCGAACAGACTGGGGAGCCATGGGCAAGAGGAGAGTGTGGTGAGTGTACGTGGGTGGGCTTGGTGCTGGCTCGCGATGATCGGGGTGGCCGCTCCGGCGGCGGCACAGCGTCCCGATTTTTCGGGGATGTGGACGTTGGATCCGGCGGCGAGCGAGGTGACGACGCCTGCGTTCAGCGGTGGCCGGGGCGGCGATGACATTGGCCGGTTGTTCATCACGCACGCGGCGAATGACTCCGTCGTTGTCGGCACCGAGACCAACGGGATGAAGGCGTGGTCGTTCACGCCCGGGCGTACGCTCGTCGTGCCTGTCGGGCGGGACACGAGCATGGAGGTGGCGTCCCGGTGGGAGGGGACGCAGCTGATCGCGGAAGGGACCCAGGGTATGTTGACGATGTATGAGGTCATGTCCTTGAGTCCCGATGGCAACACGTTGACGATCGAGGTCACGAGTGCAACCCCGGAGGCGGAGGTGCGCAACCGGCTCGTGTATCGATTGAATCGACCGGTCGGACCTTGCAAGAGCTGGGCCATGCCCTGCAAGGACTTTCCGCAAGAGGTGAGATGACAGGTTTCCCATCGAGGTATCGGCGTCTACATGTGTGTGTGTGGCTGGCCATCGTGTGCTCTGCCGGGGTGGCGTCGGCGCAGGACGGGGAGTGGCGCCGCTGGGGGGGGGCGGGCGGTGATTTTGTGGTCGAGACCCGGCAGCTGGCAGAGCGGTGGCCGGCGTCTGGCCCACGAGAACTCTGGAGCCGCACACTCGGTGCGGGGCACTCGTCTATTCTTGCGGTCGGGGACAGATTGTTCACGATGTACCGTGTGTCGCATAGCGAAGGCGGGGGTGCGCCGTGGACGCCGAACGACACCGTCCTGGCGCTGGATGCGAGTACGGGCGAGACGCTGTGGGAGTACACCTATCCGTCCATGAATCAGGACTTTGACCAGGGGGCGGGGCCGCATGCGACCCCCTTGCTCACGGACGGACGGCTCTTCACGATGGGGAGCAACAAGGAACTGCACGTCTTCAACCCTGAGACGGGTGCGTTGCTGTGGTCGAAGAATTTGATCACAGATTTTGGGGCGCCGCCACTCTTGATCCGCTCGATGATCAAGCCCGGGTCGGGGATGAGTCCCATCCCGTACAAAGACACCATCCTGCTACAGGTGGGAGGGCCCGGACAGGCGGTGATGGCGCTCAGACAGGACGATGGCGAGGTGGTGTGGCGCAGCGGTAGCTTCCTGGTCTCGCACGCACCGATCGGTTTGATCGAGGTTGCGGGACGGACCCAGGCCGTCGCTTTTGCCGGTCAAGGTGTCTTCGGGCTGGACCCGGATACCGGGCAGGTGCTGTGGGGACATCCTCACGATGCCGGCAATGATTTCAATTTTCAGATACCGGTGTATGACGAGGAGACACGGGTGTTATTTTTCTCGTCCGGGTATATCGGCGGGAGCCAGGCGATTCGCCTGATTCCCGACGGTGACCTCACCCATACGGAACTGCTGTGGAGTGACCGGCGGCTCCGATTCACCTTCCTGAATGTGCTGAAACTTGGCGACTTTATTTATGGCACCAGTGGTCAGGGGGCTACGGCCATCTTGACCGCGACCCATATGGAGACCGGCGAAACGGCTTGGCGCGAGCGCGGTTTCAGTCGAGCCACCATGGTGCACGGCGATGGGAAGGCTCTCCTGCTGGAGGAAGATGGAGACCTGTCATTGGTGCGCCTGAGCCCGAACGGGCTGGAGACACTGGCGACCACCCATCTCTTTACGACGCGGTCCTGGAGCGTGCCGACGCTCGTCGGGACGACCCTGTACGCGCGCGACCGCGAGCGGATCGTCGCGCTTGATCTGGGCGTGCCCTAGGTTCCCGTTTCGCTCACGCTGTTCCCGCGATCGGCACGGAAGAACCCGCCGGCTCGACTAGAGGCGCGCGGTACTGTCTCCCACCCCGTCGACGGGAACGCCCAGCTCATCCAGCATAGAGACCAGAAGATTCGCCATCGGCGTCTCCGGTGCATACGAGAGGTGGCGGCCTGCCTTGATCCGGCCGATGGGATGGCCGGCGACCAGTGTCGGGAGGTCGTGATGCAGGTGCCGGTTCCCGTCAGAGATCCCGCTCCCGTACACGACCATCGAGTGGTCAAGTAGCGTGCCGTCGCCATCGGCTGTGTCCGAGAACCGGTTCAGGAGGTGTGCGAACTGTTCGGCGTGGAATCGGTTAATCTGTGCGATCTTTTCGATTTTTTCGGCGTCGCCGCGATGGTGTGTCAGGCCGTGATGGGCCTCTGATACGCCCGATTCAGGATAGACCTTGAAGCTGAGCTCGAGCCCGACCATGCAGGTGATGATGCGGGTGACGTCGGCCTGGAAGGCGACGGTCATTAGATCGAACATCAGTCGAGCGTGATCGATGAAGCTCTGGGGGATACCTGGGCGCGGGCGCGGGAGTTCGGGCTCCGCCTCGTCGGCAGCCAGTTCGGCACTCTGAATACGTTTTTCGACATCCCGCACCGAGTAGAGATATTCATCGAGTTTGCGCCGGTCAGTGCCCCCGAGGTTGGCATGGAGCGTACGCGCTTCATCCAGAACCAGGTCGAGGACGCTTTGATCGTAGCGGGCGCGACGAGCCCGACGTACCGGATCGGGGTCTCGGTCTGAGGCTCCGAACAGCCGCTCGAACGCGGCCCGCGGGCTGACTTCCAGCGGCATCGGCGAGGCAGGCGCGCGCCAGGAAATCGTGTTGCTGTAGGCGCAGCTATATCCACTGTCGCAGTTGCCTCCGAAGAGCCCTTCCTCACAGCCCAGTTCGAGTGAGGATAGTCGAGTCTGATCGCCGAGGTGCTGGGCGGCAACCTGATCGGCAGATACGCCGGCGCGGATGTCCGCTCCATACGTTTTCTTCGGGTGCATGCCGGTGAGATAACTGGCTCCAGCGCGTGCGTGGTCACCGCCTCCGTCACCTAACGCGCGTCCCCCGTTCTGGGTCAGCCCCGAGAGGATCGACAACTGGTCCCGGTAGTGCGCGACTGGCTGCAGAATGCGGGGAAGTTCGCGTGGGAGCGAAAATTCCTCGTCGATGCCGGCCGGATCCAGGGCGTGCGGTGGGGTCCAGTCGTTCATGATGATGCCATTCGGCACGTACACAAACGCCATGCGTGTTGGGGCCGCCGCATGCACCTGGCTGGCCCGGGCGAACGCGGGGACCATCGCATCGAGAAAGGGAAGAGCCAGGGTGGCGCCGGCGCCTTTCAGCACGGCGCGTCTCGATAGGTGTCTTTGGCTCATGGGGTTGGTTCCTCTCCGCGTCGCATCAGGAAGGCGTCGCTCTGGACGACGCCGAGTACGAGGCTCGAGAAGCGTGCCTCTGCTGTGGCGGCCTGGGTAACGATGGCATCGATGGTCTCGGAGTCATAACTCTCAAGACCACGGCCGAGCGCGTAGGTGAGTAGCTTTTCCGCCACGTTGCCGATGAATTGGCGGCCCTGTGACTTCAATACGGCTTTCAGTTCGCGTGAGCCCCGGAAGGCCGTGCCGTCAGGCAAGAGCCCCGAGTCGTCGATCGCGAACGGTCCGTCGTGGGTGCGCCAGGCACCCGTCGCATCGTAGCGTTCCAATCCGAAGCCGAGCGGATCGATCTGATCGTGGCAGACGGCACAGCTCGGGTTTGTCCGATGGGCTTCGAGTTGGCTGCGGAGTGAACCAGTTGTCCCTACGGCGGCTTCGTCGAGCGGGGGGATGCCGTCCGGTGGGTCCGGAGGGGGAGCGCCGAGCAGGTTGTCCAGGACCCATTTGCCACGGAGGACGGGTGACGTGCGCGTCGGATAGGAGGACACGGTCAGGATACTCGCCTGGGTAAGCAGGCCGCTTCGCTCTTCGCCGGTGAGCGCAACGCGCCGGAAGTCTTCCCCGGTAACGCCCTCAATTCCATAATGGTGGGCCAGTGGGCCGTTCAGAAATGTAAATGGTGCGTCGATCAGATCGAGGACACTGCGGTCTTCCTGAATGATGGCTCCGATGAACAGTTGTGTTTCGCGTCGCATGGCGTCGCGCAGTTCGTCGTCCACGGTCGGAAACTGGTCCGGATTCGGCTTGCTCCGGTCGAGTTTGCGTAGCTGGAGCCACTGATCGGCAAATGTCGTGACGAGCGCTGCGGCTTTTGGATCGGCAAGCATGCGGCGCACCTGACTGTTCAGGATGTCAGGTACGCTCAAGGTTCCTTCGTC
>JAYZGM010000344.1:0-8628 GCA_036336225.1 Acidobacteriota bacterium
AAGAGGACGTCATTGCGGGCGGTCTTGAGCTACTGTCACAGGCCAAGGACGCCATAGAAACAGACCGACGACCGCAAGGATAACGGTCGCGGCACTTGTGTCGAGGGGCAACACCCGGACGAGGAGCAACGGACACCAGAGCGGCGATGGGTTGCCAATGAGCCAGACACCGAGTAGCCTTGAGAGTCAATCTCACTGTTGGTTGAAGGAGAATTGATGCGCACGCTATTAGCTGCCCTGTCGTTGTTGCTGGTTGGCGTCGGTTCGTGGACGACGGTTCGCACTCAGGAGCCGGTCATCGAGGTGTACAAATCACCGACTTGAGGGTGTTGCATGGGATGGGTCAATCATCTCAAAGACGCTGGGTTCACGGTGAATACGACCGACGTACCGGATGTGACACCGCTCAAGAACGAGAACGGCGTGCCGCAACGATTGTTCTCCTGTCACACCGGCCTGGTCGATGGCTACGTCATCGAGGGCCACGTGCCCGCCGAGGACATTCGCCGGCTGCTCGCTGAGCGACCGGACGTCAGTGGCATCTCCGTTCCAGGAATGCCGATTGGGTCCCCTGGCATGGAAGGCCCGAACCCACAGGAGTTCCCGGTCGTCTCGTTCACCGACGACGGGAAGATGGAACTGTTCAACGTCCACAAACCATAGGCCGATCGGATTCGCCTCAGGCGCGGCCACGCGGTGGCCGGACCTGAGGCCAATCGGTGTTGTTTGTCTCGGTCGTCCCGCCTGTCTCCCGCCCACCTGGGCACGACGCCGTTCCGCCCGCGGAACATCCGGCGACGGCCAGTGACCGACGCCGATGTCTCACCGCTCAGTAGAGGGTGGCCACCGCGGCGGTTCGACCACCAGACTGGAGCCTCGTGAACCAGGTGCTCTCTGAAGGTCGGATTTACACGGCGTTGCGTCTGGTCTTGCGTATCGTCGGAACCTCGACCCTGTTGGCGCTGATCTTTGTGGGCGCCCCCGAGGCCTGGATGGTGGCCATCCACACCCGTCTTGAAATGGGCGCGCTCCCGGACGTGCCGGTGGTGGGTTATCTGGCCCGGTCGACATCAGCGTTCTACGCGATGTGGGGCGGGCTGTTATGGGTAATCTCCTTCGATTTGGATAGACACCGGGTGGTTATCAGATATCTGGCGTGGACACTGGGCCTGTTTGGCATCGTGTTGCTGGGGGTTGACTGGACCGAAGGCATGCCGTGGTCTTGGACGTTGTCGGAGGGGCCGCTTGTGGTAGCGACGGGTGGCGTGGTGTGGTGGCTCGAAAACCAGCTCCCTGACCACGCCAAGTAATACCCCCGCCCCACCGCTCATCCGCAAGCGGGGAGCCGTCCCGCAGCAAGCGGCGGCGATACCCTATCGGTGGCGAAACGGCACAGTCGAGTTCTGTTTGATCACGACGATCAACGCTGGCAGGTGGACGGTGCCAAAAGGTTTCATCGATCCTGGAGAAACGGCGCCTGAAACCGCACTCAAGGAGGCGCGTGAAGAGGCAGGACTCCACGGGCGTGTCGTTGGGGAGCCAGTCGGCTACTATGACATTATCAAGGTCGGGGTTCGATACCGTGTGGCGGCCTATCTGATGAGCGTGGACAATGTGGACGACCAATGGGACGAGCAGGATGTCCGGCGGCGACGCTGGGTGCGGGTTCGCCGAGCCACGAAGTTGCTCAACGGACGACCGGTGGACGGTGTCTTCCAGGAGGCCTTGCAGCACATCACTACATCTCAAGAACTGAGGTCCCAAACCAACACCTGAGGAGTCAGCATGACGAACAACAGAAGGTATCTCGTTGTCTTTGGCCTCGCCGTGTTCGTGGCCGGTTTCACGGCTGGAACATTCTGGCAGCCTGACGTGGTGCAGGCACAATCGGATGGCAAAGTATTCGAGCTAAGAACCTACACGACGATGGAAGGCAGGCTTCCGAATCTCGAGGCCCGCTTTCGTGACCACACGATGGGGATCTTCGACCGCCACAACATGGACAACGTGGGCTACTGGGTTCCGCAGGAGATCCCGAATCAACTGATTTACATCATCGCGCATGACAGCCGGGAAGCGGCCACCGAAAACTGGCAGAGTTTCCGAAATGACGCCGATTGGCCCGGCATCGCCGAAGCCTCTGGCGTCGGGCGCGTCAACGTCGAGAGCGTGTTCATGGAGGCCACTGACTACTCACCACTCAAGTAGTCGAGATTAGAGAGACCAGCCGGCGGGGGCGGATACCTCCGGTTCCCGAGAGGACAACCGAGCGTATCCGCCCTCACCGCCGCCACGGCTTGGCTCGATGGCAGATGACGGAGGCGACGCGTGAGCGACGAGGACGAGTATGTTGTGGTCTCGACCGTCCAAGGGCAGTTCGTCGAAGCCCAAATCAAGGCCTTTCTGGAAGCGCACGGTATCCCATGTCAGCTTCGCGGGGAGACGTTGCGTGTCACGCACGCTATCTCCATCGATGGAATCGGGGCGGCCGAGGTTCTCGTTCCCACGAGTGTGGCCGACACCGCTCGTGATCTGCTCGACCGCGCCGAACGGGGAGAGCTCGCGATCGACGACTCCTCGGCCACCGATGAGGGCTCGTCATGACCAGCTCAGCCCACCGCACGTAACTTGGTCATGCTCCCATGACGACAACGAGAACGTCGCCAACTGCTAGAACATCCGTGGTCGGTGTAGTGACGTTCGCACTCGCCCTCTCCGCCGGGCAGACCGCAACCGAGTTCATCACGACAACGGCTACCGGCGAGCATGCCGAATTTCAGAATCCGGACCATGATTTTCCATGTCGAATTCGCTATACGCGTGAGGGCACAGACATCTTGATCACCCAGATCGACGATGGAACGGAGATGTCTCGCATCGACTTCGCATACAAGCGCAGCCGATGCGATGGAGCCTAAACCCGTGTCTCGTCCAGTGCTCGCGCGGGTCGTCCTCAACCCATTGGAATTCATCCACCTGATCCTGCCCTTCACGCCGGTCAATCAACACGAAGAGACCGGTGGAGCACTGCTCACGTGCGTTATCACTCTCAGCCATGCCACCGGCGCTTCGCCGATCGCCGAAGGATGGCCCGTCACGCTGGTGTTTCTGACCGGACTTGCCTACGGGATCTGGTCATTACCCGTGAAAACGAACCGTCCGGCAATCAAGAACATTGCCGCGGGTTAGAGGATCCGACGGAGAACGATGAACGATTCGGTACCGGTGATCCCGCTGACGCGACTCGCGCTCGCGTTCCTGCCGGTCGGGCTCGTGCTACTGATCATCCATCGTTGGTCATTGGGCACACGGACCGCAGTGGTGGCTGTCCTCAGAATGGTGAGCCAGCTGCTACTGGTTGGGTACGTCCTCACCTTCATCTTCGGCTCACACCAGGCCGTCATCACCCTGGCCGTCATCAGCCTGATGCTCGCTGTGGCCGGGTGGATCGCGCTTCGGCCGATCCCAGACGAACGTGTGCCCCGCTACCCGGCCGTGTTGATCGCAATCAGTCTCGGGGCGCTGAGTGTGTTGACCCTCGTCACCCAGGGCGTCCTCCGCCTCGAACCATGGCACGAGGCAAGTGTGGTCATTCCTCTCGGAGGAATCGTGCTGGCGAACTCAATGAACACCGTCAGTTTGGCGGCAGAGCGGTTCAGCAGCGAACGACGCAGAGGGGCCTCCTACCGGGAAGCCCGCCACATCGCGATGAGCACCGCCCTCATCCCCATGACCAACTCGTTACTCGCCGTGGGCTTGGTCTCGTTGCCCGGCATGATGACCGGTCAGATTCTGTCTGGTGTGACTCCGCTGATTGCGGTTCGGTATCAACTGCTTGTGATGTGCATGATTTTCGGCGCCGCGGGTCTCGCGACTGCCTCGTACCTTCTCCTGCTGCGCCCTGCAACGACCCGCGACGAAGAGAACTCGCGCTAATCGATCCATGGTCTGGTGTCGACCACGCACCAACCAGCTCTTTGCTTTTGACTGTCGGCTCGAGATCTTCATCCCGGCCAAAAGCGAACATGGGGGTATGCTGCCGTTCCTAATGGGTGATCGTCTTGCCGGCCGCGTCGATCTGAAAGCGGACCGCAGAAACCGTCTGCTTGTCGTGTGAGCCACCTATCGCGACGCTCGCACACGCGCCACGGAGGTGGCCGCGGCCCTGACCCGGGATTTCGTGACGATGGCGGAGTGATTGGGGTTGAACCAAGTGATCGTTACGCGTCGGAGCGACTTGACGACAAGCCTGGCCCTCGTAGCGGGAATGGATCATTGACCCGTGCCCCCGGACGAACCGTGCCACACTCACCGCCCACCCTCCGGGCCGCCACCACCGATGACCAGACGTCGATCGTCGAACTCTGCAAGACGTCGCTGACGACGATATACGGCACGTTCATGGCCCCCGAGCGGATGCGCCCGTGGGTCGAGGGCAACGAGGTCGAAGATTATGTACGACGAATGTGGCCCTGCATGACCGTTGCCGTGTGGCACGATGCCGTCGTCGGGGTCGTGGCCGTAGATGGCCGGGTGATCGACCTGCTCTGGGTCCGCGACGATGTGCGGCGCCGAGGGGTGGGCTCGACACTCATGAACCGGGCAGAGTCGGTGATTTTCACGACGCACGAGGAGGCGGAGCTGGAGTGCTTCGCCCCCAATCGGATGGGGCTTACGTTCTATCGTGCACGCGGATACCGGACGATTCGACGCTACTATGAAGCGGCGTCCGGGGTGGACAAAGTCGTCATGCGGAAACCGTTCGCCGCCCCGGTTCAGACCGGGTCACGTCGACGATGGTCCTTCTGGTCTCCGACAGGAGCAGGCTAGTGTCCCGTCTCGATCTTCCGATCCCGGGACGGAGCGGTCGTAACCAGGGACTCGAGCAGTCATTGGTCGACCACGGCCACTTCCTCGGAGGTGGCCGGCGGGCAAAATTGAAGAGCGTCTTCATGTTCCGACACATCGCGATCTCCCCTAACGGACGATCATTCCGTCACCCGGACCGACCGACCCGTGTGGGCTGAGATGATGAGCAAGACAACGGACGATGTCGATCGGACAATCTCGGAGCCGGTGTCCATCCGACCGGTGTCTACAAACGATGCAGCGGGAATCGTCGGGGTGCTCAACCCAATTATCGAAGCCAGGGTCTATACCGCACTCGACACTCCGTTCTCCATCACCGAGGAGCGTGACTTCATTGACCGCTTCCCCGCTCGTGGCCTTTTCCACGTCGCGGTGCTGGACAAGACCGACCGCGTCGTCGGGTTTCAGAACGTGGAGCCGTTCGCCGACTATACGCATGCCTTCGATCACGTCGGGGTCATCGGCACCTATGTTGATCTCAACCGCCGGAGACAGCACATCGCGAGTCAGCTATTCGCGACCACGCTTGCGACCGCCCCCAAACAAGGCTATGGAAAGCTCTTCGCGTTCGTGCGGGCCGACAACCGGCCGGCGCTCTTCACGTACTTGCGTCATGGGTTCCGGGTCATTGGCAACGCTCGGCGTCATGCGCGCGTGGGCGACCGCTACGTCGACGAAATCCTGATCGAAAAACTGCTATGACGACCGACGATACTCTTTGGTACCGGATCGGACGTGTCACCCCCTCACCGACCATCGACTGGGCGCAAGTGAACCGCTGGATTGACGACATCGCTACGCTCCCGGCGAACCTCCGTCGAACGGTAACTCCTCTGACGAACGACCAGCTCGATACGACCCATCGCCCAGATGGGTGGACCCTCCGCCAGGTCGTTCACCACGTACCCGACAGTCATCTCAACAGTCTGGTTCGGTGTAAATGGACGTTGACCGAAGAACGGCCGGTCATCAAGGCCTCTGACGAGAAGCGGTGGGCCACACTCCCAGATGTGACCGCGGTGTCGGTCGGCGCCGCGCTCGACTTGCTCGAGAGCGTGCACGTGGCGTGGGTCGACCTGCTCCGGGGGCTGAGCTGGGCACAGCTCCAACGAGGATTCGTACACCCTGAGTCTGGACCGGCTACGCTGGCCAAGACCGTGGGAGCCGACGCGGGGCATGGCCGTCATCATCTGGCCCATATCCAGCGAACGCTCGACCGCAAGGACGCCTAGTGGTCTGTCCCGCAAATGACTTGACGCTTCCCGGGCGTGGCATCGTTGTTCGTCGGTCGAATACTGCCGGTATGCGCCCTCCTCGCATCTTGGCCGACGGGCGCCGCCCTCCGGCAATACGGTCAACCCATTTCGAGGACACACCACTCGTGTCAGTCCGTCAGGGGCACCCCGTTAACGGGCTCCTCGCAGCGTGTCTGCTGGTCGCGACAACGTGGGGATGCTCGGCCGAGTTCCCCGAACACGCACCGCCAGTGATCGTGATCCATGGACTCGGACGGACGACCGCATCGATGGCGATACTGTCTGCTCGGCTCGCGGACGCGGGCTTTCGGGTGACATCCTTTGGCTATCCGTCACGGACGGAGCCGGTCGAGGCGCTCATCGACCGGCTCGCCGATCAAGTTGACCAATGCTGTCACGATGACATGACCGGCGTGCACTTCGTCACTCACTCGATGGGTGGCGTCTTGGTCAGAAGCTATCTCTCTCGACGACCGGAACGCCATGACGGAAGGGTCGTGATGCTCAGTCCTCCAAGCCAGGGGAGCGAGATTGTCGATGCCTTCGTCGATTCCGAGATGCTCCGCGCGCTCTTGGGACCGGCCGGGGCACGACTTGGCACCGGGTCAGCCGGTATTGCCGGCGAGCTTCCCCCGGTGCAATTCAGTCTCGGAATCATCACCGGTAGCCGCAGTTTGAGCCCATTGGGATCTTGGCTTATCCCAGGACCGGATGACGGAAAAGTCGGTGTCGACCGCGCCCGGCTCGATGGCGCCACCGACTTTTTGATTCTTCCGGCTACACACACCTTCATTATGAACCGGAGGGATGTCGCCGACGAGGTCGTGCACTTCCTTCAGCACGGACAATTTCGCTCCCCTGAGACCCGGTAGAGGATTTCGTACCCCCACAGCGTTTGTCGGATTACGGGCAGAGCTTCGCTCGTCGGGTCACCCCGGGCGAAGGCCTTTCGTCAGGAAGTAGCGACCCACGGTCTGGGCACTCGGCTTGCGAGTCGCCATCGACACGACGAGCATGAGCATGATCGACACCAGCGTCATCGGGACAACCGGCATAAACCCCAGGATGTCGGTGCCCCCGGGTGTCCGCGTGACGAGCTCGAGCCCACCAAACACGAGCATGGGGGTCGGCATGGTCGGCGCCGGCACCGCCGCCTGAAACACGGCAGTAGCAGCCACCGTCGCGGCGGTCCAGACCGCAACCGCGAGCGCGCCCCACTTCGTACTCCTACGCCAAAACAGAGCCGCCACGGTGATAGGGAGCAGGGCGGAGAAACCGGAGAACGCATATTGGGTCGCGATGCCAAATATACTCGGCGGCGCCTGAAGGGCGATCACATACGCCACACTGGTGACTGCGATAACAAAGATACGACCGGTCAACACCTGCACGCGCTCGCCAAACCGGTCCTTCCCACCGTAGTACGCAAAGACGTCTTCGGTAAACATCGTGGACAGCGCCAGTACCTGGGAATCACTGGCCATGACTGCCGCCAGAATCCCCGCGCCGAGCACGCCCGCCAGCCACACCGGAGCGTAGTGGTCCAGCATACGCAGGATCACGTCGTCGCCGGCGGACGCGCGCTGTAGCTCCGCCACGGCAGCCGCACCGACGCCCGGATCCAGCGCCGCCAACGCCGCTCTCGCATCCAATTTGGCGGCAATCTCCGGCACGTCCGTCATGGCGTTGGCCGCCACACCGAGAAACACACAGGGTAGCCAGATCGCCAGGATGCAGATCGGGTACCAAATGACCGTCTTCTTGAACTGACTCATCTTCTGAGCGGTGAGACAGAAGATGGAGATGTGCGGAAACATGATCGACGAGAGCGGAATGAACATGTAGCTGAAGAAGAATCGGGGCGACATTCGCTCACGCGTCAGCAGCGGCGCCGTCGTCTCCGACGCCAGGAGCGACTCCATTGCATCTGAAAAACCGCCGATCTGGACACCAATCAAGATAATCGCAAGGGCGCCGAATGACAGAAACAGCACCGTCTGGAAGGTGTTGACCCACGCCGTCCCCCGCATGCCGCCAAAGAACACGTAGCTCATGACGACGACCGCGACGAGACCGCCACCCAGCCAGTACGGCACCAGACCGCCGCTGATCGCATTCAAGGCGGTCCCCCCCCCCATGACAGCGATGATGATGTAGGGCACAAGCAAGATGGCCAGGAGCGCGAAGATGAAGGTGCCGATGTGACCACACTCCCAGCGGTCTCGAAACATCTGCACCGGCGTCATGAACCCATAGAGCTTGCCCAGCGCCCAAAATCTAGGACCGACGAGAAACAGGCCAACGGGGATAATGAGGGCCGACGACGACGCCATCAAACCGAAGGTAACGATGCCGTTTGAGAAGGCGTGACCGGCCGAACCAAGGATGGTGAACGCGGTCATATTTGTGCCAAAGAGCGACAGGAGGAAGACCGTCTGTCCGAGCGACCGGCCCGCCAGAAAGTAGTCTTCTGCCCCACCTCCGGTCGAACGACGGCACGCGA
>JAYZGM010000345.1:0-5231 GCA_036336225.1 Acidobacteriota bacterium
ATACCGATCCTGTATAACGCTACGGAAAGCAGTGGGGATCTTGAGTCGCCCCTTCTCATCAATCTTGGCCGAGAAGTTTCCCCTTAGCACCCTTTTACTCCAATATAATCCAAAAAAATCCACTCGATAGTAGAAGCCAGCCGCCCTCGTGTCAACAGCAATAGTTGTGCAATTAATGATATTCGCTTTATTTTTGCTTCTTAAGCAGGGTCCCTTTGTACGCGCGGCAAGGGTGTCCGATGATGAGGGCAGCTGACCATGCTTCGCGCTGGCCTCATTGGCCTCCCCTCCGCCGGCAAAACCACGCTGTTTCGTCTACTGACCGGCATCAAGGCCCCGGCAAACCCCACGGCGGGCCGGCAAGAGGCCCAAGTCGGTGTGGCTCAGGTGCCGGACGCCAGGCTGGACCGATTGACGTCGCTTTTTGAACCCCGGCGCCATGTTCCGGCCACGGTCGAAGTCAGCGAGCTCGCAGGACACGGCTCCTCCACCTCGATGCTTGACGTCTCAGCATTTCGGAACGCTGACGCGCTTCTTCACATACTACGGATGTTCACTGATGACCGGGTCCCCCACTCGGCGGGACAGATCAACCCACTGCGGGACGCACGACAGATGGAGGACGAGCTGATTTTGGCTGACCTCGGTGTGGCCGAACGACGGCTCGACAAGATCCGCCAGGACATGAAACGGGGAAAAAGTCGCGAACTCGAGGAAGAGAGTCGTGTGATCCAGCAGTGTCAAACGACCCTTGAGGAGGGGCGATCGCTACGAACACTGGAGCTGGCACCCGAGGATACAAAGCGCCTCCGCGGCTTCAGCTTCCTGTCGGCGAAGCCACTGCTGGTGGTCCTCAATCTCGATGAGGCGGACAGCGCCACCCCCGACACAGCCATCGAACGGGCGGGACTCACCGAACTGCTATCGGGGGCGGCCGTCGAGGCGGTCCCGGTGTGTGCGAAGATCGAACTCGAAATCGCGGAGCTCCCGCCTGAAGATCGCGCGGCTTTTCTCTCCGACATCGGGCTCGCCGACGCTGGACTCGATCGCGTCATCCGAGCCAGCTATAAGCTGCTCGGATACATCTCCTTCTTCACGGTTGGCAAGGACGAGTGTCGAGCCTGGTCCGTGCCCCGTGGCACGCCAGCACAGGAAGCCGCAGGGGAGATTCACAGTGATATCGCACGCGGATTCATTCGCGCCGAGGTCGTCCACTACGATGCGCTTGCGGCGCGTGACGGATCCTACGCAGCCTGCCGCGAGCACGGGAAGGTGAGGCTGGAAGGCAAAGATTACGAGGTCTGCGACGGTGATGTCGTCAACTTCCGCTTCGCGACTTAAAGCGGCATGAGGGCACTTATCACGGGCGGCGCCGGGTTCATCGGCTCACATCTTGCCGAAGCTTTGCTTGAGGCGGGTCATGAAGTCTTCGTCCTCGATGACCTCTCGACCGGGTCAATCGACAACATCGAGCCGCTGAAAAGCCACCGTAAGTTCGACTATCTGATCGAGACCATCATCAACGAGCCCGTGCTCGCCGAACAAATCGATCGCTGCGATGTGGTGTTCCATCTGGCTGCCGCGGTGGGAGTCCAACTCATCGTCGAGGCTCCGGTCCACACCATCCAAACCAACGTAAATGGGACCGAGATGGTGCTCAAGCACGCTGCCAAGAAGCGCAAGCTGGTACTCATCGCGTCGACCTCAGAGGTATATGGAAAAAGCGTCGCCATTCCGTTCCGGGAGGATGCGGATCTCGTACTGGGTTCTACTCGGCAGCATCGGTGGGCGTATGCGTGTAGCAAGGCGATCGACGAGTTTCTAGCGTTTGCCTACTGGAAGGAACGCCAACTCCCCGTGATTGTGGTGCGACTGTTCAATACGGTCGGGCCCCGTCAAACCGGTCGGTATGGCATGGTCATCCCGAACTTCGTGCGGCAAGCGCTGGCTGGAGAACCGATCACCGTATTTGGCTCCGGTACCCAGTCACGTAGCTTTGGATATGTTGGGGACGTCGTTCGGGGCATGATGGCACTCGTCGACGAGCCGGCAGCGATCGGCGAGGTGTTCAACTTGGGCAACAACCAAGAGATCACCATCCGCGCGCTGGCCGAGCTTATCAAGACCATGACCGCCAGCAAGTCGGACATCGTCACGATTCCCTACGAAGAGGCGTATGAGAGCGGTTTCGAGGACATGCCGCGGCGGGTGCCCGACCTCACCAAAGCCGCACGCGTAGTTGGCTTCGAGGCGCGTGTTCAGCTTCCCGAGATCCTAGAGCGGGTCATCGAGCATCACCGCGCGCAATCAAGGTAAACCGTCCTGATCCGTAGCCCGCGGTTGACGTACACGGCCTGGTGTGGAGTGTTCGCGGCGCGGTCGACGGTGCGCGGACACGATCGCCGTCGTGGTGGCCATCACGACGACGGCCCATTCCCAAGGACTCGTGGAGTTCTCCCTGAGCGGTGGTCGCGCCACCATCGTGGCAAGCAACGTCTCGGTGAGGGAGATTCTGCACGAATGGGCCCGCACGGGTGATACAACCATCGTAGACGCAGACGCGCTTTCGCAAATCCGCGTCACCTTGGAGTTCCGGAACGTCCCGGAGACGGTGGCCCTTCGCACGTTGCTCCGCAACGCCGCTGGATACGTGGCCGCACCGCGCGCCAACGCGGCCACGGGCGGCTCGCGCTTTGATCGGATCATAATTCTGGCCACCAGCCGTCCCGTCGCTGGTCTGGACGCAGTCACCGCCCGTCGTCCCGTCCCAAGACCCACCTCACGCCCCACGGGTGGCTCTCCGCGTATGGGTTCGGCCCCTCCCACTGGACGTGCCCAGACACCGTTCACCGTGACCGCGGCTCAACAACAGCAACTGGCTGAGTTACAGCAACTCTTACAACAAGACGATGGAGACGACCCGGCGCCGGTCGAGGTCACGCCCGCGTTCGGAAACATCCCGTCGACTCGACCAGGTGTCGCGATGGGTAGCGCCAATGAGGATGACGCGGCCGACGTCCCTCTCGGAGCCTTTGGCGCAACACCACCGTCCAACCGAAGCAACGTCCCGCAAGTCATACCACCAGCGCGCTAGCCACCCACGGCCACGTTAGAAGAGCCTTGAGTCTCCTCATCGAGCCGATGCCCCTCTAATCCCAGCAGGGCACGCTTGATTGTCAGCCCCCCGGTGAAGCCACCGAGTCGCCCACCCCGCGCCAGCACACGGTGACATGGAATGATGATGGGCACGGGGTTGCGACCGAGCGCTCCCCCAACCGCACGACTCCCCCCAGGAACACCGAGACGGGTCGCCAGCTCGCCGTAGCTCGTCACATGGCCAAACTGGACCTTCCGTGTTTCTGTCAGTACTCGCACGGTAAATCTTGTCGCGGCGCGCAGATCCACGGGAACGGAAAAGACCTCGAGGCGGCCGGCGAAATACGCAGTCAGCTCTCGGGTGATCTCCGCCAGCGCGACCTCATCCCGCCACACCTCGGGCGTACGTTCGAGCAAACGCTGCCGATAGGCGTCCTCGGATGTTTGGCCGAACGCCACATCGCACACGCCGGTGTTTGATAGCCCGATAAACACAGCACCGATCGGCGTCTCCACCGAACTGAAACGGACGGCCGGATGCCCGGCCTCGGCGAACCGAGCTCTTAGCCGCTGTTTCATCGGTTCGGCCTGCACATCATCTGACTCCGAAGGGCTCGCATCAAGCGCCTCGAGAAGGGTTTGGACGCATCCCATCCGTCGCGGCGGGACTGGCACTCCTCAGCATGACGACGGAGGGTGGAGAGGCTCGACGCGGAATCATCGGCCAGAAGTCGATGGATGCCGCGTCTGAACTCACGACAGGTCATTACTGTGCTCCTCACAGGTCATTAGTTCACAGCGAAGCCGTCTCACGGCTTGACACACGCTCGCGCGCGCGGCACTCTCGCCACATTCCAAGGGTCTTGCCGATCTCCCGATTAGGTCATGCCTTGCAGTGGTCTTTGGACAAACACGGCCCGCTGGCGAGGGGGCAACCCGCGAATCGCCCGGCGTAGCACGAACATTGACATGGACCGACGACTGCACCACGGGTGGTAAAGGGGCACTGGGAAACTGCGAAGACAGCACGACCTCATCACGCCGCCGCCGATGACGACGGTCGTTAAGAAACAGGTTTGTCGCTATGCGATAGAACCACGCGCGGTGGTTGGAACGGGGCCGCAAACGAGGAAACCTCCAAAACACACGCAAGAACGTCTCTTGAAACAGGTCACCTGCCGCCCCAAGATCACCGGTCAGTCTCCCGAGGTAGCGAAAAATCTCCTCCTCGTAGGTGTCGACCACGCCACCGAAATCGGCGCCGTGGCCGTCTCCGGACTCGGTGTCTGGTATCAAGGAACGCTGGCGGACTCGATGGGTCACCCGGGTCATCTGCACGCTTCGCGACTCCTCAATCGGTTGGTACGTCTGACGAACCGACTTTGCCTCTACATACCTACAACCCCGACAAGGCCGTTCTGTGAAAGCGCGGGAATTGACAACCCTCGGGGTGACAACAGGTTTCAACTCCGAGTATTCGGGCCAATCTTCTAGCGTCGGACATGTTACGCTTGACCTTCGCTTTTTCCCCATTTTCGTCTCGCGTCCCAGCGTCCTGTGTCCCTTTCTGAGCCAGCCGGTCCGCCAACAGTGACCCGCGGGGCAACCACCTCAAACGCCCTGAGCCACTTGACCCGGTCGGCCGGGGTCGTGAGCCTCGCCACGCTTCTCAGCCGCGTGCTGGGTCTGGTTCGCGACTTGGCATTGGCGTTTCACTTTGGCGCGAACAACGCGATGGACGCCTTCTCCGTCGCGTTTCGCATCCCCAACCTGACGCGCGACCTGTTCGACGAGGGCGCGATGAGCTCCGCATTTGTACCCACTTTGACCCGGCGACTCACAACGGATGGGCGAGACGCCGCCTGGGAGCTGGGTCAACAGTTGATTACTGCGCTTGTCGCCGTGACCGTGGGCCTCGTGCTACTGGCGATGGCCTTCGCAACACCGATGACGGTGCTGATGGCAGGTGAGTTCGGTGGGGTCCCTGGCAAGCTCGAGCTGACCGTCCTGCTCACTCGAGTCATGCTCCCTTTCCTCCCACTGGTGGCCACTGCGGCCATCTGCATGGGGATGCTGAACTCGATGCGTCGTCTCTTTGTGCCTGCCGTGTCCCCCGCGGTCTACAACGTCAGTCT
>JAYZGM010000346.1:0-5022 GCA_036336225.1 Acidobacteriota bacterium
GGGACACAGGACGTCGAGCTCCCGGAACGGCCCCCGGCTCGGCCCATCGCCGTGGAGGCCTACGCGTATCACGCTGAGTATCTTGAGGAGCGACGGGGGCTGTATGGTGAGAGCACGCTTGAGCGGATCATGGCCGGGGCCGAGGTGGCCGCGTCCGACTACGCTGAGGTGCTGTATCAGCTCGAGCTGGGGCGAAAGGGTGTCGCTGCCGTGTTCGAGGATGTCGACCTGCTCGTAACCCCCACCCTTACCGAGCTCCCCATCACAATCGCCGAGGCCCAGGAGTCGCCGGTTGAGGCCACCATCCGGCTTATCCGGAACACGGCGCCGTTCAACTTCTACGGCACCCCGGCCATTTCGGTGCCCTGTGGATTCAGCCGTGCCGGTCTCCCGATCGGGCTCCAGATCACCGGTCCGTTGCTGGGTGAGGTCGACGTGCTCGCGCTCGCCCACGCGTATGAACAGGCGACCGAGTGGCATCGAAGAACGCCACCGCTGTTGTGAGTCCGGGGTGACCCGCTGTCGGAGGAGGAGCCGCGTTCTCCTCCGCGGGATCTCATCTCGACCGAGGCAGGGACGCGGCCCTGCCCTGGTTGTCGCCGGGCCTCCTACTGCGATCCGGCTTCTCGTTCTTCTGCCCGCGCGCCCGCGAGTAGATTCGTCATCCCGTAGTTCCCCTCGTGACAGGCATATTCGAACAGTGACAGGTCACTCTTCGTCATGGGGACAGCCGCCGTCCACGGTTGGGTCCACATTGACGGGTTTTCGACGGTGAACTCGTATACGAGCAGGTCATCCTCCGCTCGGGTGAACCGTTCGATCAGGATCAAATCTGCAGTTGAAGCGGGGAAGCTCGTTTCGCCCAGGAAGTTCATCGTCTCGACGACCAGCGTGTCGTCTTCCCAGTGTCCACGGGAGTCGCCGACCCACTGTCGGATGCCTTTGGCAACGTGGGGCCGTTCGTCGAGCGGCACGATGCGTGCGTTGTGCACCATCTCGTTCAGGATCACCACGGTGTCGGGTGTTTGAAAGACCTGCACGTTGTTGTTGTAGGCGCTTGGTAGCATCGGTGGGCCCGCGTTAAAGCCTAGGATGCACCGCTCGGCGAGCGCGCGGTCTTCAGGGCCGGCTGCCACGTTGCCAAACAGCACGGAGAAGAACCGCCCGGCTTGTTCTTGGCCCGCGCGTGTGTAAGGAATCCTCCCGGTGGGTGGATCGACGATGAGTGACGTACGCTTGTCGTCGTTGACCGAGGTGCCGTAGTCCCACCAGAACTGGTTGTAGGCGCGCTCGACGTCGCTGCCGATCCCGAATTCCCGATCGGCCCCGTCACGGCGGTCGGCGTTCCTCGCATCGAGGGTTTGTGCCTCGAAGGCCGCCGCCTCTTCTTCGGTCAGAAACTCCTTGTCCGCAAGTTCGGCAGGGCGCTCGAGCGGAGTGAGAGTCCGGAAGTCCCATACGCCCTGAATGTCTGGGTCTCCCCAGGACGTGCGGTGCTCGGGCTGTGCGGTGGCGGTGGTTGAGGTGAGAGACAACAGACCGAGGGCGCCCAAGACCGGGAGTGACCGTCGAAGCCAGTGACGCATGCGGGATCTCCTTTGCATGTGGATAGCCAGATGACCACCAGTGTAGCAGTGCTCGAACACGGTTGGGAGAGGGGTTCCCGTCCGCGTAAGTCTGAGTAAGGAATCCGCTATAATCCAGCGTCGGACGAACTCTAGACACAGGAGCGGTTTCATGCAGACTCCCGCCACCACGCGGATAATGGCCGGCCTTGCCACGCTCGGCGTGGTCTATCTGGGCGCCGTGCCGGCGCTGGCTCAAATCGAACGGGTTCGGGATCCCGATTGGACGATATCTCGGACGCCTGAGGGGCAGCCAGATCTCCAAGGCATCTGGGGAAATAAGACGATTACCCCGATCGAGCGTCGCGGCGGCGAAACACGCACCCACCTGACTGACGAGGAGATGGCGACGTTTAATCAGCAGCGCGCCGTTACCCAAGCCGAGCAGGACGCCGCTCCAGCCCGACGATACGAGACGGGTGAGAATGTGGGTGGGTATGGCAGCTACTGGCTTGACTCCGGCGATACGGTCTTGTCGACCGGCCAGACTTCGTTTGTGGTCGATCCTCCATCCGGACGGGCCCCGGTCCAGCAGTGGGCGCTGGACGCGAAGGCATATCGTCTCGCCAATGAGGGTGACCACTACGAGCACATGAGTGTCTGGGATCGATGCATTTCGCGAGGTGTGCCAGGCTCTATGCTTCCCGCAGGCTACAACAATGCCTATCGCATCGTACAGACATCGGACCACGTGGCCATCTATCACGAGATGATTCACGACGTGCGAATCATCCCATTGTCAGGTCAGCCTTTTGTGGACGGTCGCATCCGCCAATGGATGGGTGACTCTCGTGCTCATTGGGACGGAGACGTTCTGGTGGTGGAATCGCGAAACTTCCACAATCGCGGGTGGATTGCATCCAGCTTCGCGGGCGGCCGTCTGAAGGGTATCCCGACCAGCACGGCGCTTGAGGTCGTCGAACGGTTCGAGCGTGTCTCGGAGACCACGATCATGTGGACCGTCACCATCGAGGACGCGAACGTCTATACCGCGCCCTGGGTGATCCAGATGCCGTTGACCGCCGAGCCCACGTATCAAATGTTCGAGTATGCCTGTCACGAAGGAAACTACGCGGTGCCCAATGCACTCAGCGGACAGCGTGCGCTGGACAAGACGGCGATGGCAACGGAAGAACAGTAGTGTCAGCGTCGCGGGAGGCGGTTCCGTTGTGGGGCCGCCTCCCGAGAACCGGGCTGGCGAATCGCCGGCGTCCCTCCTGCTCGCACCCGTCCCTTTGTCCACACGTTGTCCTTGCTCTGTGTCGGTCGGGTTTCGAATGCTCGGATAGCTCGATGTATTGCTCCGGCCCGCATCTTGTTGTCGGCGTGGTCGGCGAGCGCCTCAGTGGGGCGGGATGGCGACGGTGCATCAAACTGAATTCTGCGGCCACCGATTTCGATCGGGTCGAGGAGATCGACCACTGAGACGGGACATTCCTCCCGAGCGGGTCATCGTCGCCACGAGCGGCCTGTTCCTGTTTGTCACGATAGCTGTCGGCGTGACGCTGTTCGGCGTATCGCGGGTGGCCGTGGCACAGACCGCGTCTCCAGAAGCTGCTCAAGCAACCACGCTGGTCCCGGGGACTCCGTCCGAAGACCTTCTCGCCGCATCGTCGCCGGGAGGGCGCGATGGTGCTGGTGGATTCTCGTTCGTCGGCGTGCCGGACCGCCCCGCGCCACCCGAGGCGCCTGCCGTGCTCTCGCGTGACGAACAGGGGCGAGCGACGGTTCGGGCGATACGCTTGGCCGAGGGGATCCGGCTCGATGGTCAGCTTGACGAGCCGGTCTATCACACCGTGTCGCCGCTCGACGGGTTTATCCAGCAAATGCCGGATGAGGGTGTCCCCGCCACCGAGCAGACGGAAGCCTGGATCATGTTCGACAAGACGAACCTCTACGTCGCCGGACGGGTCTGGGATTCGGCTCCCGCGCCCTATTGGGTGGCCACGGACTTGCGTGTTCACACGACACAGGTCCGTGAGAACGACTCGTTTTGGGTGGCGTTCGACACGTTCAACGACCGTCGGAATGGTGTGACGTTCTACACCAATTCACTCGGCGCCATCGGCGACTTCCAAATCACGAACGAGGGTAACCCCAATGGCGACTGGAACCCGGTCTGGGATGTGCGGACGGGACGATTTGAGGATGGGTGGACGGTCGAGATGGAGATCCCGTTCAAGTCGCTCCGCTATCGTCCGGGACCCTCTCAGGTTTGGGGTGTCCAGTTCCGTCGTCTCATCCGCCGGAAGAACGAGCAGACGTATCTGACCGCGGTGCCGATCTCCGTCGGTCGACGCGGCATTTTTCGGATGTCGGATGCGGCCATGCTGGTCGGGCTTCAGGTCCCCGACGGGGGTAATCGGTTGGAGGTCAAGCCCTACGGCATCTCCGGCGTGAGGACTGATCTCACGGGAGACCCACCGCTACGGAATGATGCAGACGGTGACGTTGGTCTCGATGTGAAGTATGGCATCACACAGAACCTCACGGCCGACCTCACATACAACACCGACTTCGCACAGGTGGAGGTGGATGAGCAGCAGGTCAACCTGACCCGATTCAGTCTTTTTTTTCCGGAGAAGCGCGAGTTTTTCTTGGAGGGCCGGGGTATCTTCGAGTTCGCCAGGGGAGGTGGCCCCAGCAGCCGTGATAGCGCGCTGCGACCGGTCGCGGGTGGTGGTGGGTTCGACCCCGGCAACGCGCCCACGCTCTTCTACTCGAGGCGAATCGGGCTCGAGCGAGGCACGGTGGTGCCGATACTCGGCGGTGGTCGGGTGACCGGGAAGGTGGGCTCTTTCGATGTTGGAGCGTTGAATATCCAGGCCGACGACGAGGTGGTGTCAGACTCTGAGTCGACCAACTTCACGGTCGTGCGCGTGAAACGCGACCTGTTCCGCCGTAGCAGTGTCGGCGGACTGGTTACGAATCGGTCGGTGTCGGCGGTCGGCAACGGGGCCAGTCAGACTTACGGGGCCGATGGGACGTTCTCGTTCTACGAGAACGTCAGCTTTCTCGGATATCTTGCACGCACCCAGACACCGGGGCTCGGCAGCCGGGACCGGAGCTACCAGGGGCAGTTCACGTATGCCGGCGATCGTTACGGGTTGCAGGCCGAGCATTTGCTGGTGGAGGACAACTTCCTCCCAGAGGTGGGTTTCGTGCGGCGCGACAACTTCCGCCGCTCCTTCGGGTCGGCTCGGTTCAGTCCGCGACCAACGTCTATAGAGGCCATCCGTCAGTTCCGTTTCGAGGGAGGCATCGACTATATCGTGACCGCCGACGCCGGGGTGGTTGAGACGCGGCGGTCGCAGATCGCCTTCTCCACCGAGTTCGAGAGCAGCGACCGCATCGGAGTGTCCGTGGCCGACAACTATGAGCTCTTGGTCGAGCCGTT
>JAYZGM010000347.1:0-6564 GCA_036336225.1 Acidobacteriota bacterium
TCGGTCACTGTGATGTTGTCGAACCCCTGGCTCGATTCATCGCGCGGCAGCAGGTCGGACAGATCCAGATCGACTGCGAGCAGGTCGCGGATGGCATTGCGGTATTCAGTCCGGGTCAGCCGCCGGAAGGTCTCGGTTCGCCCGGGGTCGGGATGAGCGTAAGCTACGCGGTCGAGTGCGGTTTCCAGTGAAGCCACCACGGCGTCATACGCGGCCTCATCGGGTCGTGGCCGCCCCGCGGGAGGCATCTGGCGCGCGCGCAGCTTGCGCACCACCTTCTCCCAGGTCTCGGCATGGTCGTCCAGCGGGCTGTCAATCAGCGTCTCCAAATCCAGCTCGGCCATTCGCAGCCGGTCGTTGTGACAACTGGTGCAGTATTGACTGACGACACGTTGATGTGGAGGAAGCTCTTGCGCCTCCGGCGCGGACATCAGACCGACGACCACCACCCCGCTGATCAACCACGTCGGAATCCACAGTCTCAGAAAGTTCGCCACGGGTTTCCTTTCGTGGTCAATCCTACACTGGTTCCCTGACATACGAGCAGCTCGTGAACGACGTTCTCACGTCGAGTCGACTGGACATCCAGGCGCGGCCAGACGTCGCTGAACATCACCCGCCAGAGTGGCGCCCGGCGCGTTGCTTCCCCGGTAGGCGTGACACGTCGGGATGCCGCATGACGCACAGCAGGCGTTGTCAGCGCCCTAGTTGCCGGGCCGTTCCCACCCGCTGACGCCCTGACATCAAAAATCGCGTGCGTGACGACGCAGAAAGATCTACTGTAATGAGGTTGAGATCTGTGAACCAGCTCGGAGGAAGACCGTGATAAATAAAACGCCTCATCTCGTTGCGCTCGCTGTGGCGGCAAGTGCATTCGCCGCCCTGCCGCAGGGTGTCCGCGCTGCCGACTACCACCATGTGCATATCACCGCGTCGAGCCCCTCGGAGGGCGTACGATGGTACAACCGGTACTTGGATTGTGAACCAGTTGCCGACCGTCCGGACGCGGCGGACTGCGACGGCGTCGAGCTGATCTTCGTTGTGCAACCCACGTTGGGCAGCACACAAGGCACTGGCGTCAACCACATCAGCTTTTCCTACCCCGACCTCACCGCCAAGATGACTGAGCTCGAAGCCGTAGGGGTGCGAGGATCCGGGGTTCGACTCCAGCGATTCCCGGACGGATCGACCCTGCGGGACATACCAGGACTTTTCAAGATCGGGTTCATCTTCGACCCTTGGGGCACACGGATCGAGATGGTGGAAGACGAGGAGACGCTCGGGTTTCATCACGTGCACTTGAGCGCCACCGACCCCGCTGAAACATTGGCCTTCTATCAGGACGTCCTCGGTGGGGAACCTGCCAGCTTGCGGGGACGACTCGATGGCCTTCGTTTCGGTGACATATGGCTGCTCGTCATGGAGCACGGGGAAGGCGTGCCGGCGACGACAAATGGCCGTGCGATCGACCACATCGGCTTTGTGGTGGACGACCTCGACACCGCGACGCTCGAGTATCAGCAACACGCGGTGGTCTTCGAACAGGAACCCACTATCCCCGAGAACGCCCGAACGTCTGCCAAGCGCGCATTCCTCGCCGGGCCTGACAACGTGCGTCTGGCCGTCGTCGAGACCGGGTGGGCCGGTGTCGACGCCGAGCGACCGCGTGAAGCGGTGACAACCGACACCGAGCCATACACTGTTCCCCGCACACCGTGGGGCGAGCCTGACTTCCAGGGCGTGTGGACCGGCAACTCGGCGCATGGCATCCCACTCGAACGCCCCGACGCCGTGGAAGACCTCTCGGCGCTGACGCCAGAAGAGGCGGAGGCTCGTCGCGAGCGAGGGACCTTGGGTAGTATTTGGGGGTATGAGCGCGAGTGGAGGGATACCACCCTCGGCTACGTGAAGACCGCGCCCTCAACTCAAGTGGCGATGGTCATCGACCCACCTAACGGACGGATTCCGCCCATGACACCAGAGGCGGAGGCACGCACGTCCGTTCGAGTCGACACATCAGGTGTAGGACGTATCTCCGCTGGTCCCGAAGACCTCAGCTTGTTCGTACGGTGCATCACACGCGGGCTCCCCGGCCTCATGATGCCGTCCATCTATAACAATGGGCTGCAGATTGTACAGGGCCCCGGTCAGGTCGCGATTCAAAAGGAAATGATCCACGAGACCCGTGTCATCCCGACCGAGCCCGGTCCAACCGGTGCCGACGTCCCCTCCTGGCTCGGGACTCCACAGGGACGTTGGGAAGGCGACACGCTTGTCGTCGAAACGACCAACTTCAACGGACGCGCCCCCTATCGAAACTCCAGCGAGAATCTGAAACTCACCGAACGATTCACGCGTGTGGGAGAAACAGTCCTCGAATATCAGTTCACGATCGATGATCCCGACACGTGGATCCGCCCGTGGACCGGCATGTTCAGGTTCGACAAGGACGATGAGCAGTACGAGCTTGTCGAGTATGCCTGCCACGAAGGCAACTACGGTATGACCAACATTCTCAGCGGCTCACGTGCCCGTGATCAGGCAGAAGCGGAAGGCAGATAGCGCGCCATGTATCCCCGTCGTCATCAGTCGTCCTCAACCCGCGTTCCCGTTCTGTTGGTGGCCCTGCTCGTATTCGGGCTCGGGGTGTCAATCCCGACCCCGGTGGCGGGCCAAGAAGCGGCTCCTGTGAGCCGGGATGAGTTCAACCAGTGGCTCGAAGACATCTCCAACTGGGGTCGCTGGGGCGCCGATGACGAGCTTGGCACGCTAAATCTCATCACCGACGAGTCTCGCCGCGCGGCGGCGGGCCTCGTCGAGGATGGCGTGTCGGTATCCATGGCGCTCGAAGCGAACACCCAACGCGATGCACTCAATGCCAACCCGTTCCAGCACACCCTGTCGACGTCTCGATTCACCGAACACGAGGTGGCCGGTGACGTCTACAGCGTGCAGTATCACGGCTTCGCCCACTCCCACGTAGACGGCCTCCCGCATTTCGCCCACGACGGCCAGATGTACAACGGCTTTCCTGTCAGTGGGCTGCGTGAGGACGGCGCCGAACGGCTCGGTGTCCACAACATGGAAAACGGCATCGTCACCAGAGGCGTGCTCATTGATATGCCACGACATCGGGGAGTCGACTTTCTCGAGCCAGGCACCGCGATCACCGTCGAGGATCTTGAGGGCTGGGAGCAGGCCACCGGCATCACCGTTGGGAGCGGCGACGTGCTGCTCATTCGCACCGGCCGATGGGAAGCCGTGCGTCAGCTCGGACAATGGAATTTCGTCGAACGAGCGGCAGGCTCGCACGCATCGGTGGCAAAATGGCTGAAAGAGCGTGACGTGGCTGTCATTGGTAGCGATGGGGTCAGCGATGTGATGCCTTCCGGTATCGAAGGGCTGGCTAACCCGTTGCACGAGCTGGTGATTGTCGGGCTCGGCATGCCCATTCTCGACAATCTCGACCTCGACACCGTCGCCCGCGAAGCAAACACCCGCGAACGGTGGGAGTTCATGTTTGTTGGCGCACCGCTCAAGGTGCGTGGCGGCACGGGCTCGCCGTTGAACCCACTCGCGATCTTCTAGCAGACGGGGTTACGCCCCGAACCCGTCCTGGCAACTTCGATCATCCACTCGCAAGAACCTGGAACCACCCTCACTACGCCGCGCGTATCGGCTCTGCCGCCGCCGGCGGGACCGTCGCCGCCAGCCCTGGCTCCACCGATACCAGGGCGACGACCGCGCCCACCTCTCCGTTACGATTGAGCCGGTGGACGCGCACGTTGTGGTCGGAGGGCTGTAGCCAGACTGTTTGACCAGCAAAAGGTAGGTGCCGATGCCGGAACGGAACGGCTTGACCTGCGACCAACCCAAGGTCCCGTCACCCTCACGGGATTGGGACCAAAGAACGGGGTCGCGTTCCTCACGGCTCTACTCCCGTGAATCGGCCGTCACACGTGGGATCAATCGCGAATTCCAGCTTCCGCCGTCGCCTTCTCTTCCATGCGGGCGATGCTCAGCATTGTTGTCATCGGCTCCGCGTTGCTCTCGTGACAGCCGTACTCGTAAATGTTGTCCGTCGTCAGCGCGAGATAGATGACGGCCGTCCACGGTGTGGTGGTCCACGTCGTGGGATCGTCGAAGGTGACTTCGTACTCGATGGTGTCCGGAGACACCCGTGTGAGGCGCTCGACCATGCGAAGATTGCCGGCCGCTCCGAGAGAGCGGCTCTTCGGGGAGAAGTTCTGGGTCTCGATCACGAGCGTGTGTCCATCCCATCGTCCTCGCGAGTCCCCGTTCCAGTGGCGAATGCGCGGGGACAGCGGCGGACGTCCATCCAAAGGAATGATGCGCGCGTCGTGGAACGCTTCCAGCAGGAGCACGACGTGGTCAGGCGCCTGAAAGATCTGGTGGTAGCCATAGAGGGGATCGCCGCCAGGGCCCGGGCCGACCCTCGGCACCCCTTGGGTAATACACCGCGTCCTGTTGTGGAAGCTCTCTGGGCCGGTCAGCGTGGTGGCCCGTCGCCTCTCCTCTGCCCGGCGTTGCCGCGCTACCGGTGTCAGTTCGGGAATTCGCCCATCGACTGGATCGACGATCAGCGACGTTCGCGTGTCAAATTCCCTCTCCACCATATAGGCTGAGCTGCGGTTGGCGCCGTTCGGATTGATGAAGCGTCCGGGATTGTCCAGCGCGGTAAGAAAGAGGCGATCCCCAATGACGAGGTCACTGCCTCCATCCCAGAAGATCCGGTCAGCTCGCTGTTCGAGCTCCGCTACCTCCGCAGCCGTCAGCGACTGTCTCCCCTCCAACATTGCCGGGCGCTCAAATGGAGTGGCCCGCTTGTTGACCCAGACGCCCTGCAGGTCCGGGTGACCGAAGCGAGTCAGTGGTGGCGACCACGTCTGCCGTGCGCTCTGAAACGCGGTGGGCGCGGCGCGTCCATCCTGACCCGCGACCGGTGAGGCGCCTGCCAACCACATGGCCGACAGCGCCACGACAAGCCGCACGGGATGAATATCGCGGATGGGACCCATGGTCGTCCTCCGTCATGCCAGTGAAGTGTGGCCAGTGTGCCACAGATTGGCCCGGTGTTACGCAGTCACGCGGAGCGAACGGTAGCGGCAGCCGATCGCATGCCGTGGGGACTTTGCCACGGACTAGACGTCGGGGTGTCGTGTGTGCCAGTCCGTCGCTTGCTCGTACGCATACGCGATACGGCACAGGATCGCCTCACTGAGATCCCGACCGACCAGCTGCAAGCTGAGGGGCGCCCCGGCATCGGTGAATCCGCAGGGGACGGAAACCGTTGGCGTGCCCGCGAAGTCGGCCGGCACCGTGAAGCGCTGGATGCTCGCCAGTGGGGGATCGAACCGAGCGCCAATCATCGCGAGCGCATCGAGGAACTCGCTACGTGATTCGTAGCCCATCCCCTCGATCAACGGAAGCGTCGTGACGTTCGACGGACAGACCAGCGCATCGATTGTCGCGAGCACCGTCTGAAACCGCTCGCTGAATGCCGCTCGCCGGGCAGTTGCCTCGGCGTAGGCCTGGTCGGTTACCTCCGACCCAAGCTCGAGAACATCGCGGAAGCCTAGTCCATACTCACCGGCCCGGCTGGGGTAGGTGGACGCGTGCGCTCGCACCGCCTCGTAGGCGCAGATGAGGTTCCAGTCGGCAAAGGGCGCCTCGGGCATCTGCACCTCGATCACCTCGGCTCCAAGACCAGCCAGGCGATTCAAGGCTGCCTCGACAGCGCCGGCCGTGGCCGGATCCACACCGTCCGAGGCGTATGCGCGGTCGTAGCCGAGCCGCATGCCGCCGATGTCACCATCCAGCGTGTCGATGACAGGGGCCACCGACTCCGGTCGGGTCGTGGAGTCGTGCGCGGCGAGGCCGGCGATCGCCTCGAACATGACGGCTGCGTCGGCAACCTGTCGTGTCATCGGGCCGATGTGGTCGAGCGAGCCGGCGAGCTCCAGTACCCCGTACCGGCTCACGCGTCCCCAGGTCGGCTTCAGACCGACGAGCCCGCACTGCGCGGACGGAAACCGGATCGAGCCGCCGGTGTCCGAGCCGAGCGAGCCGTAGCAGAGTCCGGCGGCAGTCGCCACGCCCGAACCACTCGACGACACCCCCGTCCAGAGCTCCGGGTCCCATGGGTTCACCGGGATGTCGAAGTCTGGGTGATACAGGCCCATGGCTCCCTCGGTCAGGTTGAGCTTGCCGAGGATGATCGCGCCCGCGTCCTTGAGCCGCGCGACGACGGTGGCGTCGTAGTCAGGAACGAAATCGGCGAGCACGGCCAAGGCCCCCATCGTCCGCGTACCACGGGTGTAACAGAGGTCTTTGACGGCGATCGGAACGCCATGCAGTGGTCCGCGAGAGGTGCCTCCGGCGGTCTCGGCATCGGCCGCACGGGCCGCGACCGTCGCCTCATCGGCCATTACGGTCGCGTAGCTCTTGAGGCGACCATCGACAGCGGCGATCCGGTCGAGCATACGCTCCGTGAGCTCGACCGATGAGAGCTCGCGGGCCGCGATCAGTCGTGCGACGTCCACG
>JAYZGM010000348.1:0-5232 GCA_036336225.1 Acidobacteriota bacterium
GATAATGTTGACAAGGTTTGGGTCCGTTGGGCGTTGGACCTTGTGGGGGCGTGACCGGTAAGCGAGAGGTCCTGAGCCGTACCGGGTGAGAGTTCGGAGGAGAAGCCATGAGAAACGACCGCGCCGCAGGTCGTAAGCCGAAGTCCGATAGAGCACGACGTGGGATGTTTCGCCGTAAGCGGGTGTGCCGGTTTTGTGTCGACAAGGTACCGTATATCGATTACAAGGATGTCCGGATGCTGATTGCCAGTATCCCGGAACGAGGGAAGATTCAGCCTCGGCGTTTGTCGGGAACCTGTGCCCCACATCAGCGCAAACTGCAAACCGCTATCAAACGAGCGCGTCAATTGGCATTAATTCCCTACGTGACGGACTAGGCCCATGTCAGTACAGGTGATTCTCAGAGAACCGATTGAGTACCTTGGTCGCAGGGGCGATATCGTCAAGGTCGCGAACGGATACGCCCGTAACTACCTGATCCCAAGACAGTTGGCCCTCCCGGCGACTGAAGCCAATCGACGACAGGTGGAGCGAGAGCGGGTCGTTGCCGATGCGCGTGACGCTGAGGAGAAGGAGGTCGCGGAGGCTTATGCGGCTCGGTTGAATCAACTCGTGTGCGTCATCGCGCGACGAGTGGGTGAGACTGACACCTTGTATGGGTCCGTGACGAATTCGGACATTGCTGCCTCGCTCGCCGAACAGTCGTTTGAGGTGGATCGTCGAAAGATCAAGCTGAGCGATCCACTCAAGCAGCTTGGCGAGTATCCCGTCGCGATCAGGGTGCATCGCGAGGTGACTGCTACCGTGACCGTGCGGATCGTGAAGGAAGGCGCCGCGGACGAGGCGGACGCTGCTGACTCCGGTGACGGCGAGATCGAGACGCCCGACACGGGATCAGAGGCCACCGACGACTGATTCATCCCCGGATTGAGCTCGTGGGCCGGTCCCGGCACCGGCCTGACGGGCGTAGAGTAGGACCCCGGTGATGGCCGACCCGGCTGCTGCTGCGATCTCGGAGCGATCTCTCCCCCACAACCTAGAGGCGGAGCGCTGCGTTCTTGGCGCTATTCTCATCCACAACGACGCGTTCAACCAGGCCGCCGAACTGGTCGATGCCGATGACTTTTTTCGGGATGCCCATCGGCGGGTATTCGACAAGATGGTCGACCTCAACGAGCGAGGAGAGGCGATCGATCTCGTCACGCTGAAGGACGAGCTCGGTCGTTCCGGTGACCTCGATACCGTCGGTGGGCCCGCCTACATCGCAGGCCTCGTCGACGGCGTACCACGCTCGACCCACATCGAGTATTACGCCCGAATCGTCAAGGAAAAAGCGACACTCCGGAACCTCATCTTTTCCGCTAACCGGATTCTCGATACTGCTTATAGTGCCGAGGAGGAGTCGGAATCCGTGCTCGACCAAGCTGAGCAGGCGATCTTTTCGATCGCCGATGACAATCTACATACTGGGTTCGTGCCGCTCCGCGACCTGGTACAAGGCAGTTTCGAGACCATCGAGACGCTTCAAGAGCACAAGGGCGCAGTGACCGGGGTTCCGAGCGGGTTTGTCGATCTCGACGAGCTCACGTCGGGGTTTCAGCCGTCCGATCTGGTATTGCTCGCGGCTCGTCCGTCCATGGGGAAGACCGCATTAGTTCTCAACATCGCTCAACATCTCGGCGTGAAGACTGACATGACGGTGGGCATCTTCAGTCTCGAGATGTCCAAAGAGCAACTCTTTATGCGGATGTTGACGACCGAGGCGGGTGTTGATTCGCACAAGTTTCGGGGCGGGTTCTTGGGGGAGCGAGACTATGGGGAGCTGTCGGCCGCGTTGGGCCGGCTCGCCGACGCTAAAGTGTTCATCGATGACAGTGCGTCGATCGGGGTGCTCGAGATGCGGGCCAAAGCGCGACGTCTTAAGTCCGAGCACGGGTTGGGGCTCGTGGTCATCGACTATCTCCAGCTGATGCAGGGGCGAGGCCGTTTTGACAACCGCACTCAGGAGCTCGCATCCATCTCGCGCTCGCTCAAAGGGTTGGCCAAGGAGCTGCAGGTCCCCGTGCTGGCGCTCTCCCAGCTAAGCCGGGCCCCGGAGAGCCGGTCGGACCGTCGACCGCAGCTCTCCGATCTTCGGGAATCAGGCGCCCTGGAACAAGATGCTGACCTGGTCATGTTCATCTATCGCGAAGAGCAATACGACCCGAGCCCAGAAAATGAAAACCTGGCGGAGATCATCATTGGCAAGCAGCGCAACGGGCCAACCGGTGTGGTCAAGCTCGCCTTTCTCAAGCAGTGCACCAAGTTCGCGAATCTCACCGCCGCGTACGACTAGATATCTCCCAAGAGCAACATGCATGCAGTTAAATCACGTTCTTCCTTGCACCGGGCGGGTGGAGACGGAGCTTTACTAGCACACAACAGTGGAGGGTCTGCGATGTTTGTCGCCTACGTCGCTGACCTTGCGCCTGGCCGACAAGGCGTGATGTGGGAGCAAATCGGGGATTTGTAGCCGGGAGCAACCGACACCTGCGGAGCCCAGTGACGGTCCGATCGACTTTCGCCCATGTGAATCTCGACGCCATTCGCGACAACTTTCACGCGATCGCTCGTTACGTCGGGTGTGACCAGCGTGGGGTAGACGTGATCGCGGTTGTCAAGGCAAACGCCTATGGGCACGGGGCCGTACGCGTTGGGCGCGCTTTGGAGGCCGCTGGGGCGGGGATGCTTGCCTGCGCGGACATCGAAGAAGGGGTTGAGCTTCGTCGTGCGGGTATCCGGGTCCCGGTGCTGGTGTTCGGGGCGTTGAGTGTCAGTGACCTCGACGGCGTGTTTACTCACGGTCTTACGCCCACGGTGTCGTCGCCGTTTGCGGCCCGGGCGTTGAGTGACGCTGCGACACGTCGACACCAACGAGTGGCGTGTCATCTCAAGATCGACACTGGGATGAACCGGCTCGGTTTTCGGTTCGACAATCTGCGACGTACGGTACCGGAGGTGCTCCGTCATCCGGGGCTTGAGGTGTCGGCTGTCTACACCCATTTTGCGACCGCCGCCGACGCGACCCACCCGCTGTTCGATGTTCAGCGCGCACGATTCGGCGATGCCCTCCGCTGTCTCGCCGAGTTAGGGCTACGGCCTGGATTTCGCCATGCCGCCAACAGCGCGGCGCTCCTCCGGGAACCGCCGGTGTGGTACGACGCCGTTCGCCCAGGACTCTTACTTTACGGAGTGACACCACCGGGATGTCCTGAAGCTCTCCAGTTGGCGCCGGCGATGACGCTCCGCAGCCGAGTCGTTGCCGTCAAGGGCATGCGAGCCGGTGAGACCGCCGGGTATGGCGGCTGGGCTCCAGTCTCCCGACCCACGACGGTCGCGATTGTGCCCGCCGGGTATGCGGATGGCGTTGATACACGAATGGCCGGTCGGGGTGTCGTCCTCATCGGGGGATACCGGGCGCCAGTGGTTGGTGCGGTCTCGATGGACTCGATGACCATTGACGTCACCGGGTTGGACGTGAGCCCGGGGGACGAGGTCGTGCTGATGGGGTCGCAGTCGGGCAATGTGGTCGGCGCCACGGAGCTGGCGGAGGTGATTGGTACGGTGCCCCACGAGGTGCTCTGTCGTACCGGTACTCGCATCGCGCGCACGTATACCGGCGAGGGGGTCGTGTCGCGTGTCGGCGGGCACCAATGAGGAGAGGGTCGTGAGGTCACCGAACACGGTCTTTGTATGTCAGAGTTGCGGTTCTCAAGTGCGCAAGTGGCTCGGCCGCTGCCCCGAGTGCGAGGAATGGAATTCCTTGGTGGAGGAGTCGGTCACCGCTAGGTCCGTAGGTGCCGAGAGGCGACCGTCACTCAGCGGCGAGCGCGCCCGTCCCTACGCGGAGATTGACCTGTCTGCGCTGACCCGGATGTCAACCGGGATCAGCGAGCTCGATCATGTGCTTGGTGGTGGCATGGTGCCGGGGTCGTTGGTTCTGCTCGGTGGTGAGCCGGGTATCGGCAAGTCGACCCTCCTGCTCCAAGCTGCGGCCGCCGTCGCCGCCGACGGCCGGTCAGTGCTGTATTGCTCTGGTGAGGAATCGCCACAACAAGTGCGTTCTCGTGGCGAGCGACTCGGCGTGTCGGGTGCCAACCTCTATCTGCTGGCCGAGACCTGTCTCGAGCGCTTGTTTGAGGAGATTACCCGTTTGTCACCCGACCTGGTCATTGTCGACTCCATCCAGACGATGTTCTCCCTCAAACTCGAGTCCCCGCCGGGCACGGTCGGGCAGGTGCGGGACGCAGCCAATCAGCTGTTGTTCTTGGCAAAGGGGCGTCATGTTCCGGTGCTCATCGTTGGACATGTGACCAAGGACGGAAATCTCGCGGGTCCCAAGCTGCTCGAGCATGTGGTGGACACGGTGTTGTATTTCGAAGGCGACCACCATCATACGCATCGCATCATCCGCAGCGTGAAGAACCGGTTCGGGGCAGCCAGTGAGCTCGGGGTGTTTCAGATGACGGCCGGCGGTCTCGAGACAGTGGTCAATCCCTCCGAACAGTTTTTGTCAGAACGGAAGCCGGACGTGCCGGGGTCGGTCGTGTTGTGCTCTCTCGAGGGGTCGCGACCGATCCTGGTTGAGGTGCAGGCACTCGTCGGGACCGGTGTCTATGGCAACGCACAGCGGGTGACCAATGGCATTGATCGCCAGCGGTTGTCGCTTTTGTTGACGGTGTTGGAGAAGCGGGTCGGTTTGACCTTGGCCGGCGAGGACGTGTTCGTCAACGTCCCCGGTGGAATCCCGGTCCATGAGCCCGCGGCCGATCTCGCGGTGATCGCCGCGGTGGTTTCGGGGGTGCGGAATCAGCCCGTGCTCCCTGGGGTCGCCGTATTCGGCGAAGTTGGGCTGGCTGGCGAGGTGCGGGGGGCGACCCAGCCGGCACTGCGGGTGCGTGAGGCCGCGCAGATGGGGTTTACGCGTTGTGTGCTTCCCAAGGGGAACGAGGGAGGCGACGTGTCCGCCACCGGATGTGCGTTGTGGACCGTCGATACGGTCAGTCAGTCACTCGACGGGTTGTTTGCCTGATGTATGAGCAGTGGGAACACCGCGGGGAGGTCGCCCGATGGTAACGGCCATCATAGCGGCAGGAGGCCAGGGAACACGGCTTGGCGGCGACCGCCCCAAACAATTGATGCTGGTAGGGGGCAAGACGATCCTGCAACGTGCAGTGAGGGCTTTCGATCAGT
>JAYZGM010000349.1:0-6658 GCA_036336225.1 Acidobacteriota bacterium
TGGGATTGTCCCACACTACGGAATACTGCAAGGACTGCAAAATATTCCACGACCTAAAAATTTAGGCATCGGTGGTCGTATCCAGTCGCGAGGTGATGGACCGGGAGTGGTGGTGATGAGACCGGTCAGAGCCAGCAGGTCTTCCGGCTCCATACGCATTCCAGCGGAGACGCCTCGTAGAACGATGCGCCCCTCCCAGGCTGGACCGTCCGGCGCGGCCTCGGCGGTTACCAAGACCAGGAATTTATCGAACTCGACATCACCGAGTGAGAGCCGACCGTTGGACACTGGCCCCAGATTGACGATGGGTCGAAGCTGTGGGGTGGTCACCCACGCCACATAGGTGGAAAAGGCTCCAAGCGTCCCCGGGTCCGGGAGTCCCGCCAGGTTCACCGTGACCGTCAGCCGGTGGTGTCCCTCCACGGTGACCGAGGTGCCGAACGGTGAGGCGGGTGTCGTCAGCGTCGCGTGGCCGGACGCTTGAGGAAAATCGGGCGCGTGCACGAGCTCGATGCAATACAGATCTGGGTCTGGTTGGGTCCCTTTCGGTTCGCTATCCACTCCGCATTCGACGTCTTCCAGGCCGGGTTGCGCAGCAGAGGCGTGCCCTGGCATCGTCAACGGGAGGCCAAGTCCCCAGAGGACACCGGCAACGAACACCATGGAGCCGTAGCGTAATAACATCGCCGAACAGTGTGTCGAAAACTCGTCGTCGTGTCACGTGCGGCAGGTGGGCTCGACTCGGAGATTGCATCTGACGGTTCGTGTCCTATGATGTGGCGAGACGTGTCCCACGCGCAGTGGACAGTCGCTTCCGGAGCCAGATATGAGACATCTCGTACGACTTTGGCTCGCCCGCTCGAATTGGTGGTTGGTCCCGTGTCGATTCCTCCCCTCCGGAATGGTGACGATTGTGACCGTTGCCCTGTTGTTTGGGGCTTCGTCGGCGATCGCCCAACGTGATGAGTTGGCACGCACGCCATGGGGCCATCCCGATCTACAAGGCGTGTGGGACTTCCGAACGATTACCCCCTTGGAACGCCCTGCCGAGCTGGTCGGCCGAACGGTGCTCAGCGAGGAAGAGGCCGCCGCGTATCAGACCCTCGAGAATCAGCGTCAGAACCGTGACCTCGTCGACCCGGAGAAGGGTGGGGCGCTGTATCCGCCGGCATCAGAAGGCGGCGTGGTGCCCTACAACGAGTTTTGGTATGACCGGGGAGCGACACTCGTCGAGGACCGCCGAACCGCGCTGCTCGTGGATCCGCCGGACGGACGGATACCGGCCCGTCGAGCCGACGCAGTCGAGCAGATCGGGTCGGCCGGTGAGGATCTTCCTGGGACTCGCCCTGTGCGTTATCGCGCCGGGAGCATCGGCGCCGATGGACCGGAGGATCGTGGGCTTGGTGAGCGCTGTTTGCTGGGGTTCAACAGCGGTCCACCGTTGATCCCGAGTGCCTATAACAACAACGTTCAGCTGTTTCAAACGCCCACCCACGTCATCATCTTTCACGAGATGGTGCACGACGCGCGCATCGTGCCGCTCGACGGACGTCCGCATCTGCCGGAAGGGCTTCGCCAGTGGATGGATGACGGGCGTGGCTGGTGAGACAACGGATCGCTTGTCGTCGAGACCACAAACTTTACCACCATGACGTCAAGCTTTACCCCGCGATCACCAGTGCCATAGGCACCGGCGCGACGCTGACGCTCATAGAGCGGTTCACACGGGTCGATGACGATACGTTGCTCTACGAGTACACGGTAGACGATCCTGCCGTCTTTACTCGCAGCTTCACCGTGGCCATTCCGATGCAGCGCTCCGAGCTGCCCATGTTCGAGTATGCGTGCCACGAGGGCAACCGCGGCCTAACGAATATCCTGGCCGGTGCCCGGTCGACCGAGTCGGACTGAGGGCAGGCGAGCAGCGCTGTTCCCCTTTCACCCGTTCCGGTCTGGCCTCACACCCATTCCGGTGGAGGGGTCAACGCTTCCGACGGCGGCCCCCCGGGGTCCGGTCGACCCGAGCCTTCCAGTCGGCTGATTGCACGGATCGTCATGTCTTGGTTGCACAGGACTTGGCAGGACAGACGCACGCCGGTCAGGCCTCTGGCTTCTAATAGAGATTTTTCGGCCGCAGTCATCTTGTCCGGTTCTCCGTCGATAAACTCCACCCGGCAGGTTGTGCACCTCGCGTTTCCGCCACACGCATGTAAAACATCAACCGCGGCGTCCTGCTCCAGAGCCAAGACGAGTCGCTTGCTCTCGGGGACGTCGTATGTTCCGTATCCTTCAACGGTCAGCTTTGCCATGGCGCAATTCTAGCAGCCGGCAGAAAACCCGTATCGCACCGAGAGATGTCTGAGACCCATGATGGATGATGGTGCGGTCGATCGGAATCCCTCGGTCGCCATGACGGCGATGGAGCAGAATCTCGATGGCACCTGTCATTCGTGCAGCGCCGGGTGCCGGGCATGGCTGTGGAAGATGGTTTGATCCTGGTCGTATACCGTTCTGGATGATTTGCGGGGAACATCGAACGTCCGGTGCGCGATCCAGATGTAGAGGACACCGGTGGCGTCGATCGTGGGACGTTTCGTGTGCCGTTGGGTCCGTGGCTGGTGCGTCATGTTTCGCTGCTACGAATCCGTGTGGCCCAGTGGCTAGAGAATCGTCACACCGCCGAACGCTGGCTGTACACGCTCTTCGTGGTCGGTCCGCCGTGGGTCTTGCGGCCTGCGTGGTCGGGACGCCGCCGGGGGGCGGTGGCGCCAACGGCTTTCTGGAAACTGTTTGCTCTCGTCGTCCTGTCCAGTCCGATACGGTTGTTCCTCTACGCGGCAATCTCGACTCACGATGTGCTGATGTCGCCACTCTGACGTAGCGCGGCTTTCGCCACGGGCTGCTAAGATTGTTCCAGTTGAGGTGTCTTGGCCACGGTTGTTCCGGTTCGGCCGGTTTCATTGACCAATGGTGTGCATCATGACTCAGAGCAAACTGCGAAGACTCTGTGCGGCGACGTGGGCTGTGTTCTTGGCCGGTGGTGTACTGGGAGTCGCGACACAGAACCCGACGGTGGCACCGGACGGGCTGCCCTGCGAGGCGGTTGGTGAGATTCGGTTCATCTGCGATCTCATCAGCCCCGAGGACCTGGCGGTCATTCCCGGGTCGGAGTGGGTCATTGCCTCCGGGAATCGAGCTGGTGGTCGGATTCACCTCGTGAGTGTCGCCGAGAAGACCGCCACCGTTCTCTTTCCCGGCGCGACTCCGAGTGAACGGCTAGATGCGACGGCGTATCCGACCTGCCCGGGGCCGATCGACCCGACCGAAGGGGATGCGTTCAACGCCCACGGACTCTATCTGCATCCTGGTCAAGACGCGGTGCACACGTTGTATGTTGTCCATCACGGGAACCGGGAATCCATTGAGGTCTTCGAGGTCAACACGAGTGCGCGACCGACGATGACCTGGGTCGGTTGCGTGGTCGCGCCCGAGCCGCTCGGGTTGAACGGCGTGGTCGCGCTTCCTGACGGCGGGTTTGCTGCGACGAGCCCACGCACTGGAGATGTGTGGGAGTGGACGGCGGAGCGTGGCTGGAGTCGTGTGCCTGGGAGCGAGGACACGGCGCCGAACGGATTGGAGGTCTCGGCGGACGGACGGTTCTTGTATGTTGCGGGCTGGGCGGAGGAAAAGCTGACCCGTCTGTCACGTGGTCGGATCCCGGTGCAAAAGGATGTTATCGATCTCGGATTCCGCCCGGACAATCTGAGAATGTCGCTCGACGGGGCGGTCATCTTTGCTGCGGGTCACGGAAATATCCAGACGCCCCGCGCGCCACTTGAGGAGTCGTCCAACGTTGCCGTTATAGACCCCGATACACTGTCGGTGCGCCACGTCTTTCAGCACGCCGCTCTCGATGGATTTGTGGCCTCGACCACGGCGATCCAGATCGGTGACGAGATGTGGCTGGGGTCGCACCGTGGCGAACGAATCGCGTATTTTCAGGTCCCCTAACGCGTGGTCCAGCGGGAGACCCTTCAGCTTCGAGGCAACGGGACAGGAGCGGGACATGTCGAGAGAGATGGGACAGGTTGTGTGGAGCGTACTGCTGCTCGTGGTGATGGCGCTCGGTACGGCGGTGACGGCGTCGGCCCAGGCTGGCGCCCCCGCGGGTGAATGGCGGTATTACGGAGGAGATGCAGGCAGTACGAAGTACTCCGCGCTCGATCAGATCACACGCGAGAATGTCGGGGACCTGCGGATCGCGTGGCGGTGGCGCACCGACAACTTCGGCCCTCGCGTCGACTTCAACTACCAGGCGACGCCACTGATGGTCGGCGGTGTGCTCTACACCACCGCGGGCTGGCGGCGCAACGCCGTTGCGATCGACGGGGTTACCGGCGAAACGCTGTGGATGTATCGCTACGACGAGGGGGAGCGCGGTGAGACCGCGCCAGTGCGGGCGAGTTCAGGTCGGGGTCTGGCGTATTGGACGGACGAACAGGGAGATGAACGAATCATTCACGTCACGAAGGGCTATCATCTCGTTGCGTTGAATGCCGCGACCGGGCAGCCGGTTTCAACGTTCGGTGACCACGGGGTCGTCGATCTGTATGACGGGCTTTTTGATGGACTCGATCGTCCGCCAGTCGAGGACGGCCAGATCGGGCTGAATTCGCCCGCCCTGGTCGTTGGTGATGTGATTGTCGTGGGAGCCGCCCTCCGCGCGACCGCCCCCAGTCCGGAGTTCCCGGCCGGCTTTGTCCGTGGGTTCGACGTGCGGACCGGTCAGCAACTGTGGATCTTTCACACCATTCCCCAACCCGGTGAGTTCGGTCACGACACCTGGGAGGATGACTCGTGGCGCACGAGTGGCAACACCGGTGTGTGGGCTCCGATGTCCGCCGATCAAGAGCTCGGCTATGTGTATCTTCCGGTCGAAACACCGACGAACGACCTCTATGGTGGTCATCGACCCGGCGACAACCTCTTCGCCGAAAGTCTGGTTTGTCTTGACGCGACGACTGGCGAACGAGTATGGCACTATCAGTTTATTCATCACGGCATCTGGGACTACGACATCCCCACGGCGCCGGCGCTGGTCGACATCACCGTCGACGGCCGGACGATCAAGGCCGTGGCCCAAGTGACCAAACAGGCGTTCACCTATATGTTCGACCGGGTGACGGGGGAACCGGTGTGGCCCATCGAAGAGCGCCCGGTTGCCCAATCTGATGTGCCAGGGGAGCGCACGTCAGCGACGCAGCCGTTTCCCACCAGACCCGCTCCCTTCGACCGGCAGGGAGTGAGCGGCGACGATCTCCTCGATTTCACACCGGAGCTGAACGCCGAGGCTCGGAGAATCGCGTCGGAGTATCAGCTGGGCCCGATCTTCACTCCCCCCATTCTGGCCGGGGCGAATGGTTTGCGCGGTTTGCTGATGCTGCCCCAGATGACGGGTGGGGCCAACTGGCAAGGCGGGGCCGTCGATGCCGAGACCGGCGTCCTTTACGTCGCGTCGGTGACTAACCCGACCGTGGCGGGCCTGACCAATGACTCCGACCGGTCGACGATGGACTACGTGGGCGGTGGCGGCGGTCGACGACGTCGTGGGGCAGCCGCGCCACAGGGGTGCGGTGAGATCGGTCCCCTCGGTCTTCCGCTGATCAAGCCACCCTGGGGGCGAATCACCGCGATCGACCTCAACACCGGCGAGCATCTGTGGATGATCGCCAACGGCGATACGCCTGACTGTGTCAAGGATCATCCGGCGCTGAGCGGGCTCGATATCCCCCGGACCGGGAAGCCGGAACGTAGCGGCATTCTCGTGACCAAGACGTTGGTCTTCGCCGGGGAGGGAGGCGGGCTCTTCGCCACACCGACCTGGGCCGGTGGACCGATGTTTCATGCTTACGACAAGCTGACCGGTGAGACGATCTGGGAGTATGAGCTCCCCAAGCGTCAGAGCGGTGTGCCGATGACCTATATGGTCGATGGCAAGCAATACATTGCGATGGCGATTAGTGCCCGTGGTGAGCCAGCGGAATTGGTGGCCTTGACACTCCCGTAGCGGTTGGAGCCGGGCCGACCGTCAGACTGCCTACGGGACTCTCGCTCCGGCGGGCTCGAGGCTCTCGTGGCGTCGTGTCTCGACAACCAGTGCGATCCGTCGTATCGCTTCCACCACCTGCGCTTCGGTGACATAGGCCGCCACCGGGGCGAGACGGAGTCCGTCCGGTTGACGAAAGTCTCCGACGACCTTGGCGAACCGGCGCATCGCCACGGAAATTCGGTATGCGTCCGGGTGGTGGAGTAAGACATGGCCACCGCGGCCGACCGCGTCACGAGGCGATCCGAGTTCGAATCCAAGCGGTGTCAGATGTGCGTCCGCTTCGGCGATCAGCCGTGCCGTCAACGCGATGCTCCGTTGCCGGAGCACGTCGATCCCAATCTCGGTGACGGTCCGGATCCCGGCCGCGCAGGCCGCCAGCCCGAGCACCGGCGGCGAACCAGTCTTAAAACGCCCGATGTCGTCAACTGGGTCGTAGTCGGGACCCATGGCGAATTGGTCCTGTTGCCCGAACCAGCCCCAGATGGGTTGGGTCAACCCCGTCTGCAGCGTGGGACTGACGAACAGAAAGGCGGGGCTGCCGGGCCCGCC